>NZ_JBHTSF010000118.1:20929-27886 GCF_042795295.1 Streptomyces sp. NPDC056486 | reverse complement strand
CAGCCGCAAGCCTCCACAGCAGAACTGAATTCAATTATGGTTCGGTTGGTATCCCTGACGAGGAGGTCAATCGTGGCGTTCGTTCTCATCCATGGGGCAAGCTTCGGCGCGAACTGTTGGGACGAGCTGATCCCCCATCTCAGTGCGGAAGCGTTGGCGGTCGACCTTCCGGGGCGCGGGACCAGGGCCGAAGTCGACCTGGGCACGGCCACTCTCGCGGACTGCGCCGATGCGGTCCGCGAGGACGTCGAAGCGAAGGATCTGCGCGACGTGGTACTGGTCGGTCACTCCTTCGCGGGCGTCACGGTCCCGCGTGTCCTTGACCTCATACCTGACCGGATCCGCCACGTCGTCCTCGTGTCGGCCGTGGTGCCTGCGGACAGGTCTCGGGTGCTTGACCAGATCGATCCCGGAGTGCGGGGTCTGGTGGAGCAGTCCATCGCCGACGGCGTCTACCACCAGACCCGCGAGGGCGCCGCCGCGATGCTGTGCAACGACATGGACGAGGCGACCACCGCGTCCACCCTGAACCGGCTGGCCGACGACTCGGCCGCCCTGCTGAGCGAGGCCGTGGACCTGAGCGGCTACAGACGCGAGATCCCCCGGACGTACGTGCACCTCACGCGCGACCAGTGCTACGTCGAGGAACTCCAGCAGCGATCCATAGCGCTGCTTCGGCCCGACGTCATCGATCTCGACACCGGCCACATGGCCATGATCAGTGCGCCCGAAAAGCTTGCCGCCGTCCTCAACGCCATCCACGGCTGATCGCCGACGCGGCCTGCGGCTGGCCCTACGCGGGCTTGGTGAAACGTGGCGATGCCCGCACAGGAAGTCCTGTGCGGGCATCATCCGGTCCATTGTCAGCAGCTGATCACGGTCAGCCCTCTTCGGGCGCCAGCGTCAGCGAGATCGAGTTGATGCAGTACCGCTGGTCCGTCGGCGTCGCATAGCCCTCGCCCTCGAATACGTGCCCGAGGTGCGAGCCGCACCGTGCGCAGCGCACCTCCGTGCGCGCCATCCCGTGCGAGGTGTCCTGGAGCAGCTCGACCGCGTCCGTGTCCTTGGGGTCGAAGAAGCTCGGCCAGCCGCAGTGCGACTCGAACTTCTCCTGCGAGGTGAACAGCTCCGCGCCGCACGCGCGGCACGAGTAGACGCCCTTGGTCTTGGTGTCCGTGTACTCCCCCACGAACGCGGGCTCCGTGCCGGCCTGGCGAAGCACCGCGTACTCCGAGGGGCTCAGCTCCGCGCGCCACTGCTCGTCCGGCTTCTCGACGTCGTACGACATGAGAATGAACCCCTTAACTCTTCGACTTACTACTTCGACAGTTCGGCCAGGATCTGCGGGCCGAGGTCCGTGACGTCGCCCGCTCCCATGGTGAGAACGAGATCACCGGGCCTCGTCATTCCCGCGATGACCGCGGGAGCCTCGGCCTTGTCGTGCACGGCCCGTACGTCCGCGCCCGCCGCGACCGCCGCGTCGATGATCAAGGCGCTGGTGATGCCGGGGATCGGGTCCTCGCGGGCGGGGTAGATGTCCAGGACCACGGAGGCGTCCGCGAGGGCCAGGGACTGGCCCATCTCCTTGCCCAGCTCCTGCGTGCGGGAGAAGAGGTGGGGCTGGAAGAGGACCAGGAGGCGCGAGCCGCCCGCGGAGGAGCGCATCGCCTCCAGGTCGGCCGTCATCTCCGTGGGGTGGTGCGCGTACGAGTCGATGACCTGGACGCCTGCCGCCTCGCCCTTGAGCTGGAGGCGGCGCTTGACGCCGGTGTAGGAGCCGAGGGCGGAGGCGAGGTTGTGCGCCGGGATGCCGAGCGCGATGCCCGCGGCGAGGGCGGCCACCGCGTTGTGGGCGTAGTGGCGGCCGGGGACCGAGACCGTGAACGTCAGGAACTTGCCGTTCAGGATGACCGTGACCTCGCTGGTCAGGCCACGCGCGGTGATCTTGTGGATGCGGAGGTCGGAGCCCTCGGACTCGCCGTACGTCACGACCTTCAGCTCGCCGAGCTCGCGGACGCGCTTCGTCAGCTCGACCGCGCCCTCCTGGTCCGCCGCGATCACCAGCGTGCCGCCGGGGACGATCTTGCCCGCGAAGGTCTCGAAGGACTCGTAGATCTCGTCCATCGACGCATAGTTGGCGTGGTGGTCGAGCTCCACGTTCAGGACGATGGCGACCTCGGGCGCGTACTTGTGGAAGCTGCGGTCGCTCTCGTCCGCCTCGGCCACGAAGATGTCGCCCTCGCCGTGCAGCGCGTTCGAGCCCGGGGCGTCCAGGTCGCCGCCGATCGCGTACGAAGGGTCGAGGCCGAGGGTGGAGAGGGTGACCGCGAGCATCGACGTCGTCGTGGTCTTGCCGTGCGTGCCGGCCACCGCGATCGGACGCAGGCCCTCCATGAGGGAGGCCAGGGCGTCCGAGCGGTGGACGACCGGGATGCCGAGCTCGGTGGCGCGGGCCAGCTCGGGGTTGTCGGCGCGGATCGCGGACGAGACGACCACGCTGGTCGCGTCGGACGCGAGGTGCGCGGCGTCGTGGCCGATGTGGACCGTGGCGCCCAGCGTCCGCAGGGACTCGGCCGTGGCCGACTCCCTGGCGTCGCTGCCCGCCACCTTGGCGCCGCGCTGGGCCAGGATCTTGGCGATACCCGACATTCCGGCGCCGCCGATGCCGATGAAGTGCGGTCGGTCCATGGCGGTGGGCAGGCCGGGTGCCATACGTGTGTCTCCCCAGGGGTCCAAGATTTACGGCAGATGAGCAGGGCCAGACTACCTGCGCGACCGCCCCGTAAGGGGCGCGGGGAACTGCGCGACAAGCCCCCACCGGGCCCGCAGATTGATCACCGCACCCAGAGAAACGCTCAGTCCTCCGTGTGCGAGAACAGCTTCAACACCGGTACGCCCACCTTGTGCCGGGCACGAGACGCCCAGTCCCGGTGGAAGAACTCTTCCACGTAGTGCGGGTCGGTGAGGACGATGACCTCGTCCGCGTTCGCCTCGTCGACCAGCTGCTTGAGCGCGTCGAGAGGGTGGTTCTCGATCAGCTGCCCCAGCGCCTCGCAGCCCGCCGCGCGCAGCGCGGTCAGCGAGACCTCCAGTGCCTTCCGCGCGGGGGCCGCCGCCTCCTGCCCCTCGGGCACGTCCCCTTCCCTCGCCGCCTCGTCGATCTCGCCCAGAGCCACGTCGTCGATGGCCCGCAGCAGGCGGTCCGCTTGGTCGCCGCGGGGCTGGAGCAGCACCCGGAAGTCGACCGCCTCGTCGCCGTGCAAGGTGGTGACGAACTCCACGTCGGCGGAGGTCAGGGCCTTCTCGATCATCAATACGCTTGTGAACACGACAGGCGCCCTTCTCATCCGTGGGCCGCCGAGAGTCTGTCTCGACAGGCCTCTGCGGAAACCATCCTGCCCCGTGGCCGCACGGGGTCTGCGACTTTTAGTGTGCCCAGCGGAAGCGAAACGGAACGGCCGATTCCGCTGATTGTCAGGTTTGACGGTATCGGGTGAAGAGGAACCCGGCCTCCTCCAGCACTGAGACCAGTGCGAACCGTTCCGGCACCTGAACAGCGGACCCCCAGGCGATCCGCTGCGCGTCCCCCGCGGTGAGCATCGGGGACACCGTCAGACAGAGCTCGTTCAGGGCCCCCGCCGCCACGAACTGGCCGAGCAGCCGGGGCCCGCCCTCCGTGAGCAGCCTGGTCAGGCCCCGCTCGGCCAGGGCGGGTGCGACCCGCTCGGGCTCGACCACCGCCCCCTCCCCCGCGATCACCACCACGGCACCCGCCTTCTCGGCCGCGGCGATCCGGTCGGGGGGAGCCGCGGCACCGGTCACCACGAGCGTGGGCACCAGTGGCTCGGTGAAAAGCGGAAGGGTGAAATCCAGGTTGAGGCTCGCGCTGACGACGGCGATCGCGGGCGCCACCGTCTGCCCGGCCGCCTCCCTGCGCTCAGCGAATGCCTCACGCGCGCGTGCCGGCCGGTAACCCTCTTGGCGGACCGTTTCGGCACCGACGATCACGGCATCGGCGATACCGCGCAGGGTGCCGAAGATCCGCATGTCCGCGTCGTTGGAGATCGGCTGCGACCGGCCGTCGTGCTGGGCCGCGCCGTCGAGCGTGGACACCATGTTGGCGCGCAGCCAGGCGGTACCGCCCGAGGGAACGGTGCCGCCGGAGCGATCGGCGTCGCCCGACGGATAGGCGTACGCGTCGGCCAGCTCCCCCAGCCCCCATTCGCGTACTGCCGTTTCTCGTACTGCTGTTTCGTCTGTCTGGTCGGTCACAGGGAACAGGCGTCGCATGTCCAGCAGTCTTGCACGGCGCTTAGAGTTAGGAACCGTGTCGTCCTCCACCGCCGCCCCCAGGCAGAGCCCCATAGCCGAAGCGGGTCCCCAGTCGCTGTGCGCCCGCGAGCCCCATGTCCCCGCCGACCGTCTGGTCGCCGAGATGGTGCCGCCCCCGCGCTTCGACTCCGTCCGCTTCGATACGTACATCCCGGACCCGAATCAGCCGAGCCAGACCGAGGCCGTGCGGGTCCTGAGCGGCTTCGCCGCCGGGCTCGGCGGGGCGCACGCGTCCGGTGCGGGCAAGCGCCGCTGGTTCCAGAAGAAGACGGCCGCACCCACAGGACCCCGCGGTGTCTACCTCGACGGCGGCTATGGAGTGGGCAAGACCCACCTCCTCGCCTCCCTCTGGCACGCGACGCCCGCAGCGCCCGAGCAGAAGGCGTTCGGCACCTTCGTCGAGCTGACGAACCTGGTCGGGGCGCTCGGCTTCCAGCAGACCGTACGCACCCTCAGCGGGCACCGGCTGCTCTGCATCGACGAGTTCGAGCTCGACGACCCGGGCGACACGGTGCTCGTCTCGTCGCTGCTCGGGCGCCTCGTCGAGGAGGGCGTCGCGCTCGCCGCGACCTCGAACACGCTGCCGGGCAAGCTCGGCGAGGGCCGGTTCGCCTCCGCCGACTTCCTGCGCGAGATCCAGGGCCTGTCCACCCACTTCAAGTCGCTGCGCATCGACGGTGACGACTACCGCCACCGGGGTCTTCCGGAGGCTCCCGCTCCGTACTCGGAGGAGCAGGTCACCAAGGCCGCGTACGCGACCGCCGGGGCGAGCCTCGACGACTTCCCGCATCTGCTCGCCCACCTCGCGCGCGTCCACCCCAGCCGGTACGGAGCGCTCACCGGAGGGCTCGACGCCGTCTGCCTCACCAATGTGACGCCCGTCCCCGACCAGTCGACCGCGCTGCGCCTCGTCGTGCTCGCCGACCGTCTTTACGACCGGGAGGTCCCGGTGCTCGCATCGGGTGTCCCCTTCGACCAGCTGTTCAGCGAGGAGATGCTGAACGGCGGCTACCGGAAGAAGTACTTCCGGGCGATATCGCGTCTCACGGCGCTGGCGCGGGATGCGCAGGGCCTCGTACAGGCGTAGCGACTCACCGCTACGCGCGTGGTTCCCGCACGCCTAGGCGCGTGGTACACACATCCGGTCATGTTCCTGTCCGCCAGCAGGAGGTCGACCTTTTATGTCCACGACACGACGTCAGGTACTAGCCCGGACCGGTGCGGTGGGTGCGGGAATCGCCTTCACCGGCGCGCTCACGGAGCTCTTCGCCGGGAGCGCAGCCGCGCAGGGCAAGGCCGGGTACGGGCCGCTTGTGCCCGACCCCGCCGGGCTGCTCGATCTGCCGAAAGGTTTCCGCTACAAGGTCCTCTCGCGGGAG
Organism: Streptomyces sp. NPDC056486; assembly: GCF_042795295.1. Classification (NCBI taxonomy): domain Bacteria; kingdom Bacillati; phylum Actinomycetota; class Actinomycetes; order Kitasatosporales; family Streptomycetaceae; genus Streptomyces; species Streptomyces sp. NPDC056486. The sequence continues at coordinate 22,175 of NZ_JBHTSF010000118.1, read as the reverse complement.
GGCAGCGATCTGCCGTCCGGAGAGGGCAAGGTGCCGAGCAACTTCGACGGCATGGCCACGTTCCGCGGCAAGGGCGGCGGAACCAACCTCGTACGCAACCACGAGAACCGCGTCACCGGCAGAGTCGCCGTGCCCACGGTCAAGGGCCTCACCTACGACCCGATGGGCAAGGGCGGCTGTACGGCGCTCTCGCTCGACCGGCACAACAACGTCCTGAGCGAGCGCGTCGCGATCGCCGGGACCGCGGTCAACTGCGCGGGCGGGCCGACCCCTTGGGGCACCTGGCTGACCTGTGAGGAGACCGAGGACAAGGCCGGCACGAACGGCTACACCAAGGACCACGGCTTCATCTTCGAGGTCGACCCCGTCGACCCGCACCGCACCGGAGCCGTGCCGCTCACCGCGATGGGCCGCTTCCAGCACGAGGCGATCGCCGTCGATCCACGGCGGGGCGTCGTCTACGAGACCGAGGACGCGTTCCTCAAGCCCTTCGGCCTCTTCTACCGCTTCCTGCCCAAGAAGCCCGAGGGCGGCCGCGGCTCGCTCCGCGCGGGCGGCAAGCTGCAGGCCATGCGGGTGCCGGGCGTGCCCGACCTGTCCGCGATCCAGGAGACGGGCGCCAGCTTCAAGGGCATCGAATGGGTCGACGTACCGGACCCGCTCGCCGCTCAAACGCCCATCAGGGACCAGGACTTCGGCCCCAAGGGCATCACCCACGCGCAGAAGCTGGAGGGTTGCTACTGGGGCGGGAAGTCCGTCTACTTCGTCTCGTCGTTCGCCCACAGCGCGGAGGGCTCCGCGGCCGACCACTTCGGCCAGATCTGGCGCTACGACCCGTCCGAGCGCCGTCTCACCCTCGTGATCGTCTTCGGCCCGAGCACCGACATCCAGCTGCCCGGCGAGTCCCCCGACAACATCTGCCTCGCACCCAGCGGCGGCCTGATGGTGGCCGAGGACGGTGGGGGCGCGCAGCACGTCTACGGCGTGACGCGGCGGGGCGAGGTCTACGCGATGGCTCGTGGCGCGCAGAACATCGGCACCCCCGAGGAGCCCGAGTGGGGTGAGTTCGCGGGCGTCTGCTTCTCGCCGGACCACGACACGATGTACGTCAACTGCTACACGCCCGGCACGACGTTCGCGGTGACGGGGCCCTGGCACAGGACCTGACCGCGGGCCGGGTGCGCCGCGGCCAGCCGCGCCCCCCCCCCCGCACCCGCACCGGCCCCAGGCCAACGGCCGCAAGGGG
>NZ_JBHTSF010000118.1:0-20919 GCF_042795295.1 Streptomyces sp. NPDC056486 | reverse complement strand
TTTCCTAAACTCCATACCCCCCCCCCCCGGGGTGGGGGGGGGGGGGCCCCTGCACCCGCCCCCCCCGGGGGGGGGGGGGGGGGGCCCCGGGCGCCCCCCCCGCCCCGGCACCGGCACCGGCACCTGGCCTACGGCCGCTAGGAGCCGATCAGCGGATAGTGGTCGGACAGGTTGGTGTAGGTGTACTTCTTGCCCCAGCTGGAGACCGTCCAGGGCGCGCTCTGCTCCTTGACCACCTCGTTGTGCCAGGTGGCGGGGCGGGCGTTGCCCTTGCGGTGCAGGACGTAGTCCAGGTCCTCGCGGGGGTCGTCCGGGTAGCGCTCGGCGGCGATGGAGTTGTCCTGGGTGTCGAAGGAGTACGGGTGCCCGCTGCGGCCGTCGGCGGGCGCGAAGCCGCCGTCGGCGAGCATCGAGGCGTACTCACCGCTGTGGGAGTCGACGTTGAAGTCGCCCGCCACCATGACCTGTTCGTCCGCCGGGATGTTCTTGGCGTCCAGGAAGGCGTCCATCTCCTTGAGTTGCGAGGAGCGGGTCGCGGCCGCCTCGCCCGAGCCGCAGCCCGGGTCGGTGGACTGGGTGTGGGTGCCGACGACGTGCACCTTCTTGCCGTTCACGTTCAACTGGGCATAGACGAAGCCCTTGTTGGAGTACGAGTCGGAGCCGCAGGCGTCCTTGTAGACGTACTGCTCCTTGCGCAGGATCGGCCACTTGCTCAGGACGGTCACTCCGCCGTCCTCCGGTGTCACCGAGGAGTACGCGCCCCCGGCGGCGTCCCAGCCGTCCTTGCCGCGGCCCATGACGGGGGTCTGATGCGGGTAGCGGTCCGCCGCGTTGGCCTTCAGCGCGTCGGACGAGGAGTTGTCGAAGGCCTCCTGGAGGACGACCACGTCCTTGCCCTGGAAGAAGCCCGCGGCCGGTATCGCCTTGGCGCGGTGGTCCTGGCCCCAGTTCGGGTAAAGGTTCTTGCTCATGAGAAACGCGTTGTACGTGAGCACTTTGAGTGCGGGAGCTGCGGGAACTGCGGGAGTGTCGACAGAGGCGGCAGGCGCGTCGGCTGCGGTCGCGGACGGTACGACGGCGACGAGCGTGGCCGCGGCGAGCACCGTGGTGATCGCGGCGGCGTGAGTCCTGCGCAGCGCTGGGTGCGGCACTTGGTCTCCTGAGAGTGGGGGGTGTGGCGCCGCATATCCAATCAGCCGCGACTACTTCTGGGGATACGTCGCGTGAACAAAGATCCCGCGGCGGGGCATGCGTCTCTGCGTCGTCCCCTGGCGCCTGCGCGGCCAGCCCGGCGTCGTCAAACGCAAGCGGTTCCTCAGCGGGGGGTGGCTCCCGCTGCGATGAGAAGGTCGGCCGTTTCGGAGTGGGATCCCTCGGTCGCCCACCTCAGAGGGGACCAACCCGTGCCGTGTTCTTCGTGAAGGTTCGGGTCGGCACCATGTGTGAGCAGTTGGCGCACCGTATTGGCGTGCCCCCAGCAAGCGGCTGCGCACAGGGGTGTGCCTTCCGCACCGAGGCCGCTGCTTTCGGCGTCGGGGGCGGCACCGGCCGTCAGAAGCAGGCGCGCTATCTCGGCCTTTCCATTCACCGATGCCTCGTACAGGGGGGTGGTGCCCTCGCTGTCCGTTCGATTGGGGTCGGCCCCAGCCCGTAGGAATGCCTTGACAACAGTGACGTCTCCGGCGGAAATTGCTTCGAAGAGACGCCGAGAGTACTTCTTTTGCCGCCGCTGGTTCATGAAGCCGAGGTTAGCAGCCAGGGGCGTGGCAAGGCCGGGCATATTCCTCGCCTACGGCGGCTCCCGGCACGGCTCCTCTCTTACGAACTGCAATCCCGTCGCATTCCGCAACTACGCCTCGATACCGCTATTACGAGTGCCCCGGGCCGTCCGCATGAGCTGCCGTGCGAACGAATTGGGGAGACGGCATTCGACGCCCACTCGCGTAGGTCGCCAGGACACACGAGTGGTTGGCCCGAAAGCCGTCGCGGAGGTGTGCCGACTCTCAGCCGGCCGTCTACCTGCGCCGCTCGTACACGGTCACGCGCCGCCCGCGGACTTGCTCGTCCGCCACGACGGTGAAGTGCTCCTTCAGCGCAGCGGTCTTCGCCTTGTCCCGCTCCGCCGACACCGGCCTGGCTACCCCGGGCACGTCAGTGACCAGCAGAACCCGCTGCTGTGCCAGCATCGCGGTCCGTATGCGGCCCGGGGCTGCCTCCTCGCCCTTCAGGGTGCCGGACGCCGCAGGGCTCACCGCCAGCGCTATGTCCCGCAGGCCAGCGAAGTCGTCGGGGGATACCAGCGCGGTGTCGCGCCGGGCTGCCGGTATGAAGAGCACCGCGTCCCCGTCCTTCTTCAGCTGCCGCACATCCGCCGCCACTGAAAGGACATCGTCCACCCGGCTCGCCGCGGACCGCTTGGCCAGGGTCTGCGGCAACAGCGCTGCCACCGCCACGAGCGCCACCACCGGGACGAGTGCGCGTGACGCACGCGGGAACCGCGGCCTGGCGTTCCGCACTGCCGCATCCAGCGTCGTGCCGATCAGCAGTGCCAACCCCAGCATGCTGAACAGGACATAGCGGTCCAGGAACAGGGGCTGGATCAGGGAGAAGCCGATCAGGCCGATCTGTGGCACCGCCAGCAGTGGCAGAGCGACGGCTGCCAGCGACAGTCGGCCCTGCCGAGGCCGATCCAGCAAGGCCCCGACAGTGCCGATTGACAGCAAAACCGCCGGGCCGATCATCATGTGCCATGTCAACGGCGGTATCCAGGACACTTGGTTGGACTGGGTCCGGCTGAACAGGACCAACGGCAGCGCTCCGGCCACGGCGGCCGTCGTGGCCACTGCCCAGGGAGTGAATGTCCTGCGCCCTGCCTTCGTCCAGAGCAGGGTCGCAAGGTGCGCGGGCACGATCAGCAATGACATCCAGTTCAGCAGTGCGCACACCAGGACCGAGCCGCCGTAGGCCGTCCAGAGTGCTGCTCGGCCACGTCCCCGGAGCAAGGTCACAAGCAGCAGCGTCGAAAGGCCGGCGCCTGCCGCGACCAGGGCGTACGGGCGTCCCTCCTGAAGGTAGAACTGCACGGCCGGAAGCAACCCGAACACCAATCCCGCGCCCAGGCCCGCCCTGACACCGGCCAGCCGGTGGCCGATGACCGTCACACTGGCCGACGCCACCGCCATGGCCAGCACAGAGGGCATACGCAGGGTCGTCGTGCCGGGCCCGAAGCATTCGAAGAGTCCGTGCATCAGCAGGTAATAGAGCCCGTGCACAACATCGACCTGTCCGAGCATGTCCCAGATATCGGACGCGGGCCGCCGCGCCACCTGCCAAGTAGCGGCCTCATCCCGCCACACACTGTGCTGCCGGGACAACCCCCACATGCCGAGGGCGAGGGTCCACAGCAATGAGATCAGCCAGATGGGCAGGGCGCGCAAGAAGATGGTGATGCGGCGAGTCATAAAGGCGTTCAGATGTCCTCGGGCGGCGATGCCGACCGAAGTCAGCCTCGGGCTTGCGTGAAAGTGCCGTCCGGCGGACGGCCGTGGCGGCAGGGACCCTCAGGTGACAGACCTCAACCGGTCGCCCCGACTGCTTGCTCAGAGGCTGTGTGCAGCAACGAGAGCACTCCCATCGACTGAGAAGACGGCGTCGCACCGGTCACGGACACGGTCGTCATGGGTCGCAATGACAACGGCGCATCCGCCTTCGGCCATCTCACGGAGGATGCCGATGACTGCTGTCGCATTGGCATGGTCGAGGGCGCCGGTCGGCTCGTCGGCGAGCACCAGGGCCGGTTGCTTGACGATGAGCCGGGCGAGCGCCACTCGCTGCTGCTCTCCGCCACTGAGGTGGTGCACTCTTTCGTCCGCCCGCCCTGCGAGTCCGACGCGTTCAAGGGCTTCGGCGAAAGACGCGCCGGTCACTTTCCGCGAGGCACGCTGCGGTTTGACGGCGACCTCGAGATTGGCGGCAACGGTGGCGTTTTCAATCAGGGCATAGTTCTGGAAAAGGTAGCCGAGAACGTCGCGGCGGAACCGTCGGGTCTCGCGCCTTCCGAAGCGGGTGATGTCCTTGCCTTCATGGCAGATTTCCCCGGAGTTCGGCTTGTCGAGGAGGCCGATGCAGTTGAGGAGAGTGGATTTCCCTGATCCGCTGGGGCCGACAAGGGCGAGCATCTCGCCCCGGTTGACGGTGGTAGTGACATTGGACCACAGGCTCCGGGTACCAAATGACTTCGACAGATTGACGAGATCGATCACGACAATGCTCCTGCTGAGTGGAGGGAATTCGTCTGTGCGGGGCTCACCTGTCGGCGGCCCTGTCCTTGACGATGCGCCGGTGAAACACTCCAAGAGCAAGGAGCACAGCACAGAATTCGATGACGGCAAGCCCGGCTATGGCACTGAGGTCCAGTGCGGTGATCTGCACGGGCGGGAAGGGGGCAGGGATGCCCTGAGCGGCGAACTCCGCGAGATCCCGGTTCTGCTGCCACACCTGAATGGGCACCCACCAGGCAAGGAAGGCCGCAAGAAGTCCCTCCACAGCCAGGAGGAAGCGGTGGGTTGAAGTAAATCTCCAACCGCTGATGTGCTGCGCAAACACGGCCTGGGCATGCTTGCGTGAGTGGATGATGCAGACGCCGACCCCGGTGCCGAGAAGCACGACGACAGCTGCAATGAGGTTGAAGAACAGCAGCCGGAAATAACTGATGGAGTCCCGCAGCATCAGTGCGGCGTTCTGCCCTACTGGATTCACTGCCGCCACATAGGTCTGCAGTTCCTGCTTGTCGGCCGCGAGTGGGTTCAGGACGTCATCGGGGTCAGGAAATATGATTCCGTCCTGGGTCGCGAACGTCGTGTAACTATCGTTGGTGAGGATATTCGAACCATTAGGCACCACAACGAGGACGGGGTCGCGTACCAAAGACCGGTCGTCGTCCGGGCTGTAGGCGGCATTGGGGCTCCGGTCGCCGGAGTTGTAGCCGAAGACGTGCTGACCGTTCTTCGCCGGCAGTGTCTCCACCTCGAGACGCCGACGGAGATCCGGATCCAACCTGCCGAACACATCAGGGACCGCGGCGCTGATGTCCGATGCGTGCGGAGCAAGGGATTCAGGAATGACCAACCGAACCGAATGGGCCGCTGCGGCCCTGCCACGGTGCGGCGACGCGGTGTACCGCCGCCCCGTCGGGTCGAGGACCGACTGTTCGGCAAGGAAGGTTTCGTTGACGATGAGAATTTCGCCCTGTGGCAAGCGTGCGCCCGTGGAGGCATCCTGGAGATCCTGTCGCCCGGCGACAATGATCTCGCCTTCCTCATCGGCCTTGCGCAGCCAACGGCCCACGTGTTCGACCGCCGGCTTTGAGTCACCGCCCCAGCTGCCGTTGAGGCGGATGGAGACGGCATCCCCTGCCTTGTCATAGGCGTCCTGGTTTTCCTGACGGTCCATTACGTGCTGGCCCGCCAGGGTGACGTCCATGGCAAAGCCAAGGGCGAGCAACACTGCGGGGATGCGCACCAGGTACGTGGCGGCGAACGCTGCCCGGGCAGGCAGCTCACCCTTGAGGGCTCGCAGTACCTCGACCTTGCAGGTGAGCGCGAGCGCGGCAGCATGGGCGGCAAGCACCAACAGAACGAGCAGGACGACGAGGCACGCAGCCACCAAAGCGAACAGGCCCAGCCAGGCAAGGCCGTTGTACAGGCCGAGGAAGACCAGTACCGCAGCCGCCACAGTGCCGGCCGCCACGGACCAGAACAGGGCGAGCTGCTTGAGGTCATGGGCAAGAAGGCCCATGAAGGACTTGCCGTGCAGGCGCAGCACCCCATATTTCTTTGCGCTCAGCAGCACGCTTGCGCCAGTCATCGTCACCGCGGCGAGAGCAATCACCCAGAACGACGAGAGCAGGTCGTTCCCGGCGAAAAGAAGGGCCAGTTCGCTGTATGCGAGGGGATGCTCCACACTTGCGCCAAGGCCGAGATCCGCGAACTCATTCACCAGCGCGTCCGCTGCTTCGGGTGAGCCAAAGACATAATAAAAGCCCCGCGGGTCACGCTGTCCGATCTCGGCGATCGGGTGCACCTTCGTGGCGACGTGCTTGCTGAACGCCGGATATCCCTCGTTCAGCCATGATGTCGCACGGGACCGTGAATCACCCGAGGCCAAATAGAGGTGTCTGAGGCCGTCGGGGTTCTTCACGTCGGGCAGCTCACGAGCCACCGCGACCTCGTGATCATCCGAGAACGCGGCGATCGCACGGGCAACCTGGGCACCACTCGCCGAATCGTCGGATTCAGACACCCAGATCTGAGCCGAACTGCCCAGCACCAACTCCTCGTCCAGCCCGCGCACGAACAGAAAGGACAACATCGCCGAGAGGACCAACACGGCGGCATGGACGAACTTGATACCTCGGTGGAGCATCTGTTACCTAGGTTCGGGCACTCGGGAGCGCGCGTCTCATGAGAAGGGTCTGGAAAGCCCTGGCTGCGGGACGAAAACAGAAGTCCCGCAGCCAGGAAAGCGACTCAGCACTCAGAGCCGCGTACGCGAAGTGTCAGCAAGCGGCGTCGTAGTACGCCTTGCTGACCGTCAACGCCTTCTTGGCAGAGGCCTTGGACCATTTCCCTTCCTTGGTGCAGCCGCTCTTGGCCCAGTAGGCGCCCTCAACGGAAGACGCGTGCCAGTTGTTCTTGTGGTAGAAGTTCGAGTAGACGTAGTCACCGCCCACGGCGTGGCTCCACTTACCGCCGGCAACGTCTTCCGATACGGCCAGCGCAGGAGCAGCAGCAGCCAGGATAATGACACCGGCCGCGGCGGCGGCCTTAAATCCATTGCGGATCTTCATGATTGACTCGCTTTCATTTTGTTTCCGATTGGCAAATTGATCATATGGCGCACTGCAAACGGGATTCAATCCTTTTCACGGGGCTTGAATCTGCTTTCGTCGATCGGCGATCAGCCGAATGGACTTGAAAGCGCAAAGCGCATTCCGGATGAGGGTCGGCTCGCTGCCAAGAACGGCATGCGATGCCTTCATGACATGCGGACGCGCGGGAACCCGCTGCTTGCTCGATGAGCACCCCTATGAGCGGCGTCTACCCCGCTCGTAGGCCTACAGGTAGAACTCAAAGGGCGCGCCTTCACGACGTCAGGGGCGGCCAGGCTTGATGGACTTCTTCGTGCAGTGCTTCGCACGGTAACCGGGACGCATCTGGTCGTTGGCGTCCTTCTGGGCGGCCTTCCACGCGAGCGGCTTCGTCAAAGCCCAACCGTGGCCCTGTACAAATCCATGGCCAGAGTCGTCCGATAGGCGAATTTTCGTGCACTGCTTGTGCGCGGTGAAACCCCTACCCGCCGCATCTGCGGGAGCGGCGACGCCGAAGGAAAGCAGAGCGACGACGGCGGTGGTCAAAAGGGGGGTGGCAGCACGCGACTTACGCATGAGTGTTTCTCCAAGGGGGATCGATGCGCCGCAACAGGGGGCCAAGTCATCGATGCTCAGGTCAACACTTGCGCCCATTTCAGGCGCGTCAGACAACGCCTCGGCCATACGGCCGGACGGCATCTGTGTGTTGGTCCCTTACCCCCCGAGTGCCACCCGTCATCGGTGGTCAGCCGACTGGGTGGACGTCGCAGAGCTTATGGCTCGTTAGCGATCTTTAGCGAGTACTTAGTGGTGTGGGCACAAACACGCGCTGTGCAAGGAACCTGCACTCACGGTGCTGCCGCAATAGTCCGGTTTGCCAGATAGTGCCACCCTTGGCCTTCACTTCGCCCCGGCGCCTCTCCCACTCCTCCAACTCATCGGCCCCCTCGCAAAAGTGGTAGGCGGCGAGCCGCGCACGATCTGCGACCTGGAGAGCTCGGTGACTGCCATCAGTCGGGGGCTTCTTCAGCCCGGCCGGTGCGCCCCTCATCAACGCCGGGCGGATCGCCTCCGCGTGACGTGCGCAGGCGAGAGAACGGCGCCGGTCGTGCTCCCTTCTGGAGCGCGGCATGGCTATTCGCCTCGCAGGAGCCGGGCCAGTACCTCGCCCATGTCCACGTCGCCCGCCACGAGTTCGTCGTAGCGCTCCTGGTTCACCTTGCCGACCATGGTGGGCATGGCCCTCACCACCTGCCACGCGCCGGGGGCGGCGCAGTGCCGGCGGCAAGGCGGGGCCCGCGATACCGCTCAGCGTCTGTTCAGCGCTTCGGCGAACGCTTGCTCCGCTGGTACGAGGCCCGGCCGCGGCACTTCGCCGAGCAGTAGACCGCGCTGCTGCGGAGATCAACCGACGAATCCGCCGTGCGCGCCGCCACTGCCCGGCTGATCCGTCAGAGATCGGCGAGCGTGTTCTCCACCGTGTCGAGCAGTGCCTGCCGGTCGTCCTGGACGCGGGCGAGGACGCGCAGGCCGTAGTAGGTGCTCTGCACCCGGCGCGCGACGGTCCCCGCGTCAGCCGTGGAGCGGAACTCGCCCGCGCGGCATCCGGTCGTCACGACCGCGCGCAGTTCCTCCTCCACCCGGTCGAAGTTGCGCCGCACGGCGTCCTTGACCTCCGGGTCGAGCCCGGCGATCTCGACGGCCGCGTTGATCGCGAAGCAGCCGCGTCCGTCCGCCTCGTCGAGATCGGCGTCCACGGCGTGCACCATCATGTTTCGCAGCCGCTGTTTCGCCGGTCCTTCGCGCCGCAGGATCTCGATCTGCTCGGCGGTGATGGTGTCGTAGTAACGCCGCAGAGCGCGCAGATAGAGCTGACGCTTGCCGCCGAAGGTGTTGTAGAGGCTGGAGGGCCCGAGCCCGGTGCTTTCGCAGAGCGCACGCGTCGACGTGCCCTCGTAGCCGTGACGCCAGAACGTCTCCATGGCCGCGGTGATGACGCGGTCCTCGTCGAACTCTCGTGGCCTGGCCATGCTGCTCACAGTACGGGTTTTGGAATACGCGTACAAAACGCGTGGTCCCGCTCCGCCCGCTGGAGCCGTGCCGCCCAGAGCACGGCCACCGCTCCGGCAGCGGCGAGTGCGGCGCCGACCCAGGCAACGGAGGCGTAGCCGAGTCCGGCGTCGATGGTCAGGCCGCCGAGGAGCGGGGCCAGGGTGTTGCCGACGTTGAACGCGGCCGTGTTGGTGGCGCCGACCAGCGTCGGGGCGGCCGGGGCGAGGGTGAACACCCGTGACTGGAGTGCCGGATTGGTCACGTACCCGACGAGGCCGAGCAGAAAGACCAGGGCGATCACGACGACGGTGGAGCCGGCCGACAGCGCGAGCAGCGCGGAGAAGAGGGCGAGGGCGCCGAGCCCCAGACCGAGGGTCCGCAGAGGGCGCGCTTCTGCCGTGCGCCCGCCGATGACCAGGCCCACCATCCCGCCGACGCCGAACAGGGCGAGGACGGCGGGCACCCACCCCTCGGACACTCCGCTCACCTCGGTCAGCAGGGGCGCGAGATAGCTGAAGGTGACGATGACCGCGCCGAAGGCGAAGGCCGTGATGGCGTACGAGAGCCAGAGCTGGGGCCGCGCCATGCCGCGCAGCTCTGCCTTGACCGACGTACGCCCGGCCTCGCCCCGGCCGCCCGGGACGACGAGCAGCGTGCACACCAGGCTCACGACGGTGGCCGCGGCCACCGCCCAGAACGCGGCGCGCCAGCTGGAGTACTGGCTCAGCACGGTGCCGGCCGGCACGCCGACGACCGTGGCAAGCGTCAGGCCGCCCGCCACAATGGCGACCGCCTTGCCCTTGGCCGCCGGGGGCACGAGGGCGACCGCGGTGGCCACGGCCACGCCCCAGTACCCGGCGTACGCGAGGGCGCTGACCACGCGCGTGACGAAGAGGACCCCGTAGCCGGGCGCGAGCGCGCCGATCACGTGGGCGACGACGAAGGCCGCCTGGAGCCAGACGAGGGCGGTCCGCCGGGGCCAGCTCAGGGTGGCCACCGCGAGCAGCGGTGCGCCGACGACCATGCCGATCGCGAAGGCCGAGATCAGCAGCCCCGCGTCCGGGATCGACACCCCCAGGTCGGCGGCCATGCCCGGCAGGAGGCCGGACAGCATGAACTCCGAGGTCCCTTGGGTGAAGATGCCGAGCCCAACTATGTACACCGCAGGCGGCATTGACGCACGCCCCTCCCGATCGCTGCTTACTTTTTGAAGCACTCGCTCCAAAATGGATGATCAGGACGCTAGCACATTATGAATCGATCGCTTCAAAATGAGCCGTCGGCCATCTGTCGTTGTCAGTGGCGGGTGCCATTCTGATCGCCATGAATCCGCTGATGCCGAACGGCGCGAATCCGCTGACACTGACCGACCTCGACGCGGCATTGCGCGCCGCATGGGCCGCCGACACCTGCTCCCCCGACGACGCCGCCCGCGCCCCGTGGACCACCGCGAACCCGGCATGGGGGCACTGCGACATCACCACGGTCCTCGTGCACGACATGTTCGGCGGCGAGTTGCTGGTCGGCGAGGTGTGGACGGTCGATGGCGAGCAGCAGGGCTTCCACTGGTGGAACCGCCTCGCGAGCGGGGGCGAACTGGACCTGACCCGGGAGCAGTTCCTGCTCGGCCAGCGGATCACGGTGCCGCGCTCCGTGGCACGACCGCCTGGTCGGCTGCCGCGCCGTCAGGAGGAGTACGAGCTGCTGCGGCAGCGGTTCAGCGAGGCGGCGGCGCCGACGGCTGTGGTTGCGGCGCGTTGAACACTCCGGCGTGTGCCGCGTGGAAGGCGGCTTCCGCGCTCGTGTGGACCAGGCGTTCGTCGACGGCGCCGCGGAGGATGAGGAGGCGGTAGTAGAAGGGCGCGCTGAGGGCCTCGATGACTTCGATCGCCCTGACGTCCGGGGGGAGTTCGCCGCGGTCGACGGCTCGGCGCACAAGTTGCGTGACGCGCTCGATGCGTGTCGTGAAGGCGCCGCGGACGATGTCGGCGATGCGCGCGTCGTGCGCGGCCGCCGCCACGATGCCCTCGATGAGGTGGTAGTTCCGGGGTGCGGCCTGGAAGTCGGCGACGGCCTGGGCGAGTTCGTGCAGGTCCTGACGGAAGTCGCCGGTGTCCGGGGTGGGGATCGTCGAGCTGTGCTGGGCCAGCAGGTCGACGACGACGCCCTCCACGGTGCGCCAGCGACGGCGGATCGTCGACGCGTGGACACCTGAGCGCGCGGCCAGTTTGTCCAGCGTGAGCGCCTCGAACCCGGCCGCGTCGAGCTCGTCCAGGGCCGCCGCGAGGACGGCCGCACGGGTGCGGGCCGTCCGCCCGCCGGGACGGGCCGAGCCGGGTGGTGGTCGCTCAGTCATCGGCGTCAATCTACTGGGCATGGGATCTTCACCTCCGCCGCGGTCGGTCAGGGCGGGCCTGGCGTTGCGCGACGGGCCCGCCCCTCGCTAACGTGAGCGCACCCTAACGCGCGCAGTCGAGCATTAGGGGTGACTCTTAAAGACCACGATTTCGGGGGTTGCACATGAAGGGGCATTGGAGGGGTGCGTACATCGCATCAGGCGAACGAGGCTTGTACGTAAGGGAGTTCGCCTCGCCGCTCGGCGTGAAGGCGACGACGTCGACCGGAGCCGCGTTCGCGGCGGAAATTTCTTAGAACGAGGCACTGATCGCGAGGCTGCGGGCCGACGACGCACTCGTCCTCACCTGAGACCGGGCGCCTCCCGAGTGGCCGAGCCGGGCATCGGCTCGGCTATCCGCAGCTAGGGGCGGCGGGGGGCGGCGGGGCAACTGCGACCGCGGAACTAGTGCTGGACGCGGTCAGCCCGTAGGCCGATCCGGCGGTTCGGCCGTCCGGGGCAGTGCGGCTCTCCCTTCATCAATTCATCCTTTTTGTGCCTATATGTTCGCCAGATGATCCCTCTGGCATGGAGACCGCCCGCACGAAGATGGAACGCACGGAGACTGACCTCCACCTGCGCCCTGGCCGCCCTCACCCTCACCGCGCTCGCCGCCTGCGGCTCGGACCCGGCTGCGGGCAGCCGCGGCCAGGCCGTGCGCGCCACGGCGAGCGCCCCGCCCCGCCCCGCGACACTCGCCCCCGGCCCCGCGGGCCTCACCCCGGTCTTCAAGAACGCCCCCCGCACCCCCGCGTCCGCCGCCCCCACCGTCGCCCTCACCTTCGACGCCGACATGACCGCCGATCAGGGGCCCCGCGCCGCGGCGGGTGAGCGGTTCGACCATCCGGCGCTGGTGGCGACGCTGCGCCGGCTGAAGGTGCCTGCGACGTTCTTCATGACGGGACGGTGGGCCGAGGAGTACCCGGCGCAGGCCAAAGGCATCGGCCGCGACCCGCTCTTCGAGGTCGCCAACCACTCGTACAGCCACTACGCGTTCACCAAGCGCTGCTACGGCCTGCCGACCGTCCCCGCATCCGGCATGCGCGCCGACATGGAGCGCGCCTTCGCCGCCTTCCGCAAGGCGGGCGTCGAGCATCAGGTGCCGTACTTCCGTTTCCCCGGCGGCTGCTACGACAAGCGGGCGCTGCGCGCGCTGGCTCCAGGCGGTGTCACGGCCGTGCAGTGGGACGTGGTGAGCGGCGACGCGTTCGCGACGGACGCCGACGCGGTGGCCCGGCAGGTGCTCGACGGGGTGCGTCCCGGCTCGGTCGTCGTCATGCACTGCACGCGCAGCGCGGCTCCCACGACGGAGCGCGCCCTGCGGAGAATCGTCCCGAAGCTGCGCGAGCGCGGCTTCCGGTTCGTCCGGGTGTCGGAGCAGATCCGGGCGGCAGGCACGCGCGGATAGTCTGGCCCGCATGGTCGACACAGCCGATACCTCCGGCACCTCCGACTCCTCCGGCACCTCCGACATCGCCGACATCGCCGACATCGCCGACTCCGCAGAGGGCCCGTTCGCCGAGTGCGTGCTGTGCCGCGAGCCCACCGAGTACCCGGAGACGCACAAGGGCGTGACGCTGTGCCCCGTGTGCGAGTGGCACGAGGCACAGCGCACGGCCTGCTCGGGCTGAGCCACCGAGCCCGGGCACCCGGGCCCGGGCACCCATGCGGCCATCCTCGCGCAAGGGTGTGACAGCGGGGCAAGGGGCGAAGAGCGGCGGGGACCGGAGCAAAGCCCCCGACCAGCCCGATCTTCCGCCCGGCGGACTGGCAGACTGGGCGCGTGAGCAGCGACCAGACCGCCGGGAATTCCCAGCCGCAGGACACCCCAGACCCTCAGGACAGCCCCTTTCGCGTGGAGCAGACGACGCGCGACGAAGCACCGCAGTACGTACTGCCGCTGGTGGCGCGCATCGAGCGCGCCGAGCCTCCGCACCGTACGGACGCCCTGGAGACGGCGGCCCGCGCGGTGCTCGTCATGCTCAGCGACGAGCGGTCCCTCGGCGACGGCGAGTGGGCGCAGGCCATGCGGGACTGGCAGGACGCCCGGATCCGCAAGGTGGTGCGGCGGGCCCGTGGCGCCGAGTGGCGGCGGGCCGAGGCGCTGCCCGGCATCACGGTCACCGGCAAGTCCGCGGAGGTCCGCGTCTTCCCGCCGGTGCCGCTGGACGGCTGGCCCAAGGATCTGGCGCGGCTCCAGGTCTCGGGCACGGACCTGGACGATCCGGAAGCGGTGCCGCCGCCGGACGCGAACTCGCCGGTCCTGTGGATGAGCCCCGACGTCGACATGTCGGCGGGCAAGGCGATGGCGCAGGCGGGGCACGGCGCCCAACTGGCGTGGTGGGAGCTGTCGGACGAGGAGCGCGCGGCCTGGCAGGACGCCGGTTTCCCGCTCTCCGTCCGCACCCCGGACGCCGCGCTCTGGCGCGAACTCGTGGCGAGCGGCCTGCCGGTCGTGCGGGACGCGGGCTTCACGGAGATCGCGCCCGGCTCCTGCACCGTGGTCGCCGACCACCCCGCCCTGCGTTGAGCGGGCCGCGCCCTGCTCTCAGGTGGTGACGGTGGCCACGGGGGCGAGGCCGTAGGTACGGGCGTAGCCGTTCTCGGTGCCGACGAGGAGGTCGACGATCTCGAAGTAGCGGTCCCAGAACGGGGTTTCGCGCAGGGCGTCGATGAGGTGCTGGTAGGCCTCGTGGTCGTCGGCCTCCCAGACCCACACGTCGGTGACGCGGGTGGAGTAGAACTCCGTGTCGTAGAAGCGTGAGCGGACGCCGGTCGTCCTGGCCTTGATCGCGGGGATGACCTGGTTGGAGAAAGCGTCCACCCGCTCCTGAACGGTCATGGCGAGCCACTCAGGTGTGGTCTTGATGAGCATGAACGCGGTGACCGGGGGTGTGGTGTTCTCGGCGGACATGACAGGTGCCTCCTGGGCATCGGGGGGTCGGATCCGGTGGTCCGGTGGGGCGGGCCGGATCGGTACGTCCCTCATCCTGCGGAGAACCGCGGTGTTGCCACAATGGGAACTTCAGCAAGGAATCATTGCCTGAAATGGAATGACCGCCATGAGCAGCAGTCCAGCGCCCTCAGATCCCTCAGAACCCGTCATCGACGCCAATCTCGCCGTCGCCCTTGACGCACTGCTGGCCGAGCAGAGCGTCACTCGCGCCGCCGCGCGTCTGCACACGTCTCCCGCCGCCATGAGCCGCACGCTCGCCCGCCTACGGCGCATCCTCCAGGACCCCCTCCTGGTCCGGGCCGGCCAGACGATGGTCCCCACCCCCCGCGCCCAGGCCCTGCGCGACGAGGCCGCCACGGTGGTGAGCAGGCTCGGAGCGCTGCTCACTCCCGGCGCCGGGGTCGACCCCGCCTCACTGCGCGGCACCTTCACCCTCCAGGCAGCAGATCTGATCGGCGCGGCTCTGGCGCCCGGGCTGCTGCGCCTCGCCCGCCAGGAGGCGCCAGAGGTCTCGCTGCGGTTCCGGGCCGAGGATCTGGAGGCAGGACCGGCTCTCCGCGACGGCCGGATCGACCTGGAGGTCGGGTCCATCGACCACGTCGATCCCGAGACCCAGGTCGAGGAGCTCGTCGCCCTCCGGATGGCGGCGGCCGTCCGTCCCGGACACCCCCTCACCGAAGGGACGTTGACCCCGGATCGGCTCGCCGCCGCCGAGCATGTCGTGGTGAGCCGCCGCGGCCGGTTCAAGGGCCCTCTGGACACCGCCCTGGCCGAGCTGAACCTCCAGCGGCGGGTCGCCGTCGTCCTCCCGAGCCACATGGCCGCGATGGCCCTCTCCGCCGTCAGTGACGTCGTCTGCCTCGTCCCCACCGCGCTCCCCGGCGCCGCACCCTCCCCCGTCACCGACCCGGCCACCACCCTCGGCCTGCACCTCCTCGACATCCCTCTGCCCCTGCCGTCCCTGTCCGTCGGCATGGCATGGCACCCCCGCCAGGCAGCCGACGGAGGCCACCGCTGGCTCCGCGACACCGTCCGCCGGACGCTCGTCGCACCCCGGAGCCCGGCCGTCTGACGTGTGCGCCCACAGGCCCGGTGCGACGCGAGAGGATGTACTGCGATGAACGCACGACGGAACGGCGCTGAGGAGACCGGCATGGCGAGCGAGCTCGGCGTGAGCGACGACGCGCAGGCGGGCGGGGGCGCGACCGGCACCAAGCTCGACGGCCGCGTCGAGCGCGGCAACCAGACCCGGCGTCTCGTCCTGCGCCGCACGGTCGACATCGCATCGGTCGAGGGCCTGGACGCGCTGTCGGTCGGCCGTCTCGCCACCGAGCTGAAGCTCAGCAAGAGCGGGGTCTTCGCGCTCTTCGGCTCCAAGGAGGAGCTGCAGCTCGCGACCATCCGCGCGGCGGGCCGCATCTTCCTGGACAACGTGGTGGAACCGGCCCGGCAGTCGCCGCCCGGCATCGGCCGGGTGCGGCAGCTCTGCGCGCGCTGGCTCGACTACTCGGAGCAGCGGGTCTTTCCCGGCGGCTGCTTCTTCTACGGGGTGATCGCGGAGTTCGACGCCCGCGAGGGAGCGGTGCACGACGCACTGGTCCACGCCGACCGCGACTGGAACGGCCGGGTGAAGGACTGCATCGCCGAGGCCCTCGACACCGGTGAGCTGCGCCCGGACACCGACATCCCCCAGCTCGCCTTCGAGTTCATCGCCTTCATGGAGACGGCGAACGCGCAGTCGGTGCTGCACGACGAACCGGACGCCTACCGCAGGGCGGGGGTCGCCATCACGGCACGACTGCGTGCGGCGGCGACGGATCCGTCGCTGGTGCCGCAACTCCCCTGATTGTCAGCACCCCCTGCGTGGCTGGCGATTGAGTTCGGAACCGACTCGGAGAAACAAGTAGCACGACCGTTCGTTTATATTTACCCTCATCGTATGCCTCCACTCATCACGCGAGCGATCAAGCGAACGCCCTGGCAGACGGGACCCGTGGCGCAAGCGCTCGGGGTCCGTCTCGGTCCGGGCCACCGCGCACGCGTTGCTCACCGGCCCAAGTCCCTCGCCGGAACCGTCCGTTCACACCCCGGAAGGACCCTGAGAACCTCATGCCCGACCTCCCCGCACTCGACCTCCCCGTACTCGACCTCATCGCACTCGACCTCATCGCACTCGACCGCGCCGCCGTCCAGGAGTCGCTCCGCGTCCTGCGCGCCGCCCGCGACGCCGACTGGGAGCGCCCCTCGCCCTGCGCGGACTGGACGTTGCGCGACCTGGTGGCGCACATGACCGCGCAGCACCACGGATTCGCGGCGGCGGCGCGGGGCTCGGGCGCCGACCGTACGTACTGGATCGAGCAGGACCTCGGCAGCGACCCGTTCAAGATCTACGAGGAGTCGGTACGTCACGTCCTGGCCGCGTTCGCCGAGGAGGCCGAAGAAGGCGTCATGGAGCGGGGGTTCACCCTCCCCGAGATCGGCGGGACGTTCACGGGGCGGATCGCCGTCGGCTTCCACTTCCTGGATTACGTGGTGCACTCCTGGGACGTGGCGACGACCATCGGCGTCGACATCGACCTCCCCCTGCCGGTCATCGAGGCCGCACTCGAAATCGCCCGCAGGGTGCCGAAGGATCCCGAACGCCGGGGCCCGGGCGCCGCGTTCGCGCCCGTTCTGCCCACACCGGAGCACGCGTCCCCGCTGGAGGAGATGCTCGCCCTCCTCGGACGGTCGCCCGATCCCGCGATCCGGTAGAGCAATCCGGTGAGGCAATCCAGCAGGACAGAGCGTTGAACATCTCGCACGCCTCTTCCGTACTCCCTGGTACCAGGAAGTAGCTTGCCCTCCACAACCGGTGCACGGGCAGGTTGACGGGCAGGAAGGCACGGCACATTGCGGCGCATCAACGGCACGGCTCTGATCATCGCGGCACTCGTGGCCACTGTGGGCGCGCTCGCGTTCCCCATGTGGTCCTACGCCGACCGTTCGGGCACGGGGCCCGCCAATCTGGCCGCCGGATCCGTGGCCACACAGTGGGGTCCGCTCTCGACGGCCGACCGCGATCTGCTGGTGAAGGTGCGGCTCGCGGGCCTGTGGGAGCTGCCCGCGGGCCAGCAGGCCGTCGAGCGGGCACCGACGAAGGCGATCAAGGAGGCCGGTGACCATCTGATCGTCGGCCACACGGATCTCGACAAGCGGGCCCGTTCGGTCGCGGCGCAGCTCGGCGTGGAGCTGCCGAACCAGCCGACCGCCCAACAGCAGGGATGGCTCCAGGAGTTGACAGAGGCGAGCGGCCCGACGTACGAGCAGAAGTTCGTGAATCTGCTGCGCGCCGCGCACGGCAAGGTGTTCAGCGTGATCGCGCAAGTGCGGGACAGCACCCGCAACACGCTGATCCGGCAGCTCGCCAGCGACTCCAACCAGACGGTCCTCGACCACATCACGATGCTGGAGGCGACGGGACTCGTCGACTTCGACGACATCGCGAACGGCGGCGCCGCCACCGCCACGGCCAGCCCCACCGGGCCTCCGCCGCCCTCCGGCGTCGCTCCCCCGGAGCCGCCTCCCGCCGGGCCCACCGGCGATGTGTCCACGACGTCGCGGCCGTCACCTGCCGCGCCCGGAGAGGTCAACACGAACAGGCCGGAACCTCAAATGTAGCTCTGAACGTCCCTCCTCATGGGTTCGGCTGCGCCTGCCGGGGTCATGACCCTTGCACACGTTCACAAGACACGAGCACGAGCACGACGCGGGGTCTTGGTGGCGGGGGCTGTGCGGAGGAGGGGGAACATGAAGCATTTGGGGACCGGAATCGGATGGCGTCCGGAGATCGCGGACGCCGTGGAACGCATGCCCGGCATCGACTGGGTCGAGGCCGTCGCGGAGAACCTGTGCCCCGGGCACCTCCCCGATTCCCTCCTGCGGCTGCGCGAGCGCGGTGTCACGGTGGTGCCGCACGGCGTCTCGCTCGGCCTCGGCGACGCCGGCCGCCCCGACGAGACCCGCCTCGCCGCGCTCGCCGAGCGCGCGCAGGCTCTGGGCTCACCCCTGGTCACCGAGCACATCGCGTTCGTACGCGCCGGTGGCCCGCTGACGGCTTCGCAGCCGCTGGAGGCGGGCCACCTGCTCCCGGTGCCGCGCACCCGCGACGCGCTCGACGTGCTGTGCGAGAACGTGCGTATCGCGCAGGACGCGCTGCCGGTGCCGCTCGCGGTGGAGAACATCGCGGCGCTGATCTCCTGGCCCTGCGAGGAGATGACAGAGGGGCAGTTCCTGTACGAGCTCGTCGAGCGCACGGGCGTACGCCTTCTCATCGACGTCGCCAACCTCCACACGAACCACGTCAACCGCGGCGAGGACCCGGCGAAGGCCCTGGACGAACTGCCGGTCGAGGCGATCGCGTACGTCCACGTCGCGGGCGGCTTCGAGCGGGACGGCGTCTGGCACGACAGCCACGCCCACCCGGTCCCCGAGCCGGTCCTGGAGATCCTGGCGGACCTGGCGTCACGGGTGACCCCGCCGGGCGTCCTGCTCGAACGGGACGAGAACTTCCCCGCGCCGCGGGAGCTGGAGCGGGAGCTGGACGCGATACGGGAGACGGTGTGGACGAAGACCCCGCCCACCGGTGAGCCCACCACCCTCACGTCAGAGCCGACCACGCCCGCTACCGCCGTCCCCGCTCCCACCCGGCAGCGTCTCGCCCTCGCGCAGACCGCACTCCTGTCCGCGCTCGTCGCGGGGACGCCCGCGCCCGAGGGGTTCGACCGGACCCGGCTGACCGTGCAGAGCCGGGCGCTGACCGGCAAGCGGGCCGATGTCGTGGCGAAGGTGGCGCCCGAGCTGCCGGAGATTCTCGGCAAGGCCTACCGCGCGCAGTTCCTCTCGTACGCCCAGACACGGCCGATGTCCGGCGGATACCGGCGTGACGCCCTTGACTTCGCCGAGCGGCTGCTGCTCGACGGGCAGCCCGAGGACTCCGAGGCGCGCGGCCGATTGACCCGGTGGTGGCTGGAGCGTTCCGGGCCCGCGCCGCTGGACACGCGGCCGGTCACGCGGTGGCTGCGGGCGGCCCGGTTCGCCCTGCGACGGGGTTAGGGGGCGGCCGTGCAGATCCTGTCCCTCTGCTTCGCTCTCCTTCTCGCGGCCTCGTCGGTCAGCCTCGTCATCGGCGTCTCGCGCATACGGCAGGCCGCGCCCGAGCAGCCCGACGCACAGCACGGAGCCGTGTTCGACCCTCTGGAGGCCGCCTTCCTCGGCGGCGGCCCCGGCCGGGTCGCCGACGCCGCCATCGCGGCCCTGCACGAGGACGGGCGGCTTGTCGTCGCGTGGCCCGGCATCGTCGAGATCCCGTCGGCCGAGGTCCGCAACCCGGTGGAGGGCGCGGTGCTCCAGGCCCACGCCGACGCACCGAGCGGCGCCCTGCACTGGCTGCGTATCGGCGCGATGCGCAGCCCCGCCGTACAGGCGCTCGGCGACACGCTGGCCCGGCGCGGCCTGATGGTGCGGCCCGAGGCCGTGGACGGCTTGCGGCGCCGGAGGCTCCGGCACAACGTCCTGAGCTTCGTCGGGTTCTTCGTCGTCGTCGCCGTCATCGCCGTCGAGGACGACGACGGTCCCTCATGGGATCCCGTGAGCGTGCCGACCATCATCCTGATCGTGGCCTGGGTGCTCGGCGCTCTGATCGGCTGGCTCTGCCGACGCGCCGCCCGCACCCGGGTGACCGCCGCGGGCCGGACCGCGCTCGCGGAGTACCGCGCCGTCGGCGCGGACGCGCCCGGCGCGGCGCACCGCGTGGCGGTGGACGGCCTGACCGGTGTGCTCGACGTCGATCTGCACGCGCAGTTGCGGGCCGCGCACAGCTTCCGGCCGGGGCGTACGACGGGGAGGACGTCCACGTCGTACGCGAGTTCCGGGAGCACCGTCGCGTGGTGCGGAGGCGGCGCGGGCGGGGGCGGCGGCGGAGAGGGTTCGGCGTGCGGCGGCTCGGGCTGCGGGAGTTCCGGCGGCTGCGGGGGCGGTGGCGGCTCGTCGTGCGGCGGAGGCGGAGGGGGTGGCTGCGGGGGCGGAGGGGGCAGTTCCTAGCGCTCCTGCCCGCGGAACAGCGCACGCCCGTTTCCGATGCCCCTTACCCGTACGACGGTTGACGTACTCCGGGCGGTATCCCGCAAGGGCCTCCACGCGGCGCACTAACGTGCGGTGCCGCAACAGGAGGCGTCATGCGATCCATCAACGGCACCGGCCTCATCGTCGCGGGGCTCGTCGCGACCCTGGCCGCGCTGCTCTTCCCCCTCTGGTCGTACGAGGACAGGTCGGGCACCAGCCTTGACCAACTCAACGCGGAGACCGTGTCGACGGAGTTCGGCCCGCTCTCCGCGCTCGACCGCGAGTTCATCACCAAGGTCCGGCTCGCGGGCCTCTGGGAGCTCCCCGCCGGACAGCAGGCCGAGGTGCGCGGCACCACCAAGGCCGTCCAGACCGCGGGCGAGCATCTCGTCGAGGGCCATACGTTCCTGGACGCGCGGGTACGCGAGGTGGCGACCCGGCTGGGCCTCGAACTGCCCAACCAGCCGAACCCGCAGCAGCGGGCCTGGCTCGACGGCCTGAGCGACGCGCACGGCGAGGAGTACGACGAGAAGTTCGCCAACATCC
>NZ_JBHTSF010000117.1:0-28464 GCF_042795295.1 Streptomyces sp. NPDC056486 | reverse complement strand
GGCATGCGCATGCCACGGGCTTAATGGACCATCAGACGGTGGTTACTGACTCCGTGGGTCGTCCGCGTGCAGTCTCCGAATTCGTACCCGAACGAGAGAATCCGAGCGACGAATATTCAACGCCGACCCCTATCGGCAGAGGACTCGCTCAGGTGGCGACGTAGGCCGAGAGGTGCTCGCCGGTGAGGGTGGAGCGGTCGGCGACGAGGTCGGCGGGTGTGCCCTCGAAGACGATTCTGCCGCCGTCGTGACCGGCACCGGGACCGAGGTCGATGATCCAGTCCGCGTGCGCCATGACCGCCTGGTGGTGCTCGATGACGATGACCGACTTGCCGGAGTCGACGAGCCGGTCGAGCAGGCCGAGCAGCTGCTCGACATCGGCGAGGTGCAGTCCGGTGGTCGGTTCGTCGAGGATGTAGACGCCGCTCTTCTCCGCCATGTGGGTGGCCAGCTTGAGCCGCTGCCGCTCGCCGCCGGACAGGGTGGTGAGCGGCTGGCCGAGGCTGATGTAGCCGAGCCCGACGTCGGCGAGCCGGTCGAGGATCTTGTGCGCGGCCGGCGTGTGCGCCTCGCCCGCGCCGAAGAACTCCTCTGCTTCGGTCACCGACATCGCGAGCACTTCGCTGATGTCGCGGCCACCGAAGGTGTATTCGAGGACCGAGGGCTGGAACCGCTTCCCCTCGCAGTCCTCGCAGGTGGTCTCGACTCCGGCCATCATCGCCAGGTCGGTGTAGATGACGCCGGCGCCGTTGCAAGTGGGGCAGGCGCCCTCGGAGTTGGCGCTGAACAGCGCAGGCTTCACGTCGTTGGCCTTGGCGAACGCCTTGCGGATCGGGTCGAGCAGTCCGGTGTACGTCGCCGGGTTGCTGCGCCGCGAGCCCTTGATCGGCGCCTGGTCGACGGAGACCACACCCGCGGATACAGGGATGGAACCGTGGATCAGTGAGCTCTTGCCGGAGCCGGCGACGCCGGTGACGACACACAGCACGCCCAGCGGGATGTCGACGTCGACGCCCCGCAGGTTGTGGCGGGTGGCTCCGCGGATCTCCAGCGTGCCGGTGGGCTCGCGCACCGGATCCTTGAGCGCGCTCCGGTCGTCGAGGTGGCGGCCGGTGACGGTGTCACTGGCCCGCAGCTCGTCGACGGTGCCCTCGAAGCAGACGGCGCCGCCACCCGTGCCGGCGCCGGGGCCGAGGTCGACGACGTGGTCGGCGATCGCGATGGTCTCGGGCTTGTGCTCGACGACAAGCACCGTGTTGCCCTTGTCCCGCAGCCGCAGCAGCAGGTTGTTCATCCGCTCGATGTCGTGGGGGTGCAGACCGATGGTGGGCTCGTCGAAGACGTACGTCACGTCGGTGAGCGAGGAGCCGAGGTGGCGGATCATCTTGACGCGCTGCGCCTCGCCGCCCGACAGCGTGCCCGCGGGACGGTCGAGCGAGAGGTAGCCGAGACCGATCTCCACGAACGAGTCGAGGGTCTGCTGCAGCGCCGTGAGCAGCGGCGCCACCGAGGGCTCCTTGAGTCCGCGGACCCACTCGGCGAGGTCACGGATCTCCATCGCGCAGGCGTCCGCGATGCTGAGCCGCTTGATCTTCGAGGTCCTGGCCCCCTCGCTGAGCCGGGTGCCGTCGCACTCGGGGCAGGTGGTGAAGGTGACAGCCCGCTCCACGAAGGCCCGGATGTGCGGCTGCATCGCCTCCTTGTCCTTGGACAGGAACGACTTCTGGATCTTGGGGATCAGGCCTTCGTAGGTGAGGTTGACGCCGTTCACCTTGACCTTGACCGGCTCCCCGTAGAGAAAGTCCCGCAGTTGCTTCTTGGTGTACTCGCGGATCGGCTTGTCCGGGTCGACGAAGCCGGACTGGGCGTAGACCTGCACGGTCCACTGGCTGTCCGACTTCCAGCCCGGGATGGTGAACGCCCCCTCGGCGAGCGACTTGGAGTCGTCGTAGAGCTGGGTGAGATCGATGTCGGAGACCGAGCCCCGGCCTTCGCAGCGCGTACACATGCCGCCGGTGCGGTTGAAGGTCGCCTTCTGCGCCGTGGTCTTGTTGCCGCGCTCCACGGTGATCGCGCCGCTCGCCCGGACCGATGCGGTGTTGAAGGAGTACGCGCTGGGCGGGCCGATGTGCGGCTTGCCGAGCCTGCTGAAGAGGATGCGCAGCATGGCGTTGGCGTCGGTGGCGGTGCCGACCGTGGAGCGGGGGTCGGCCCCCATCCGCTGCTGGTCGACGATGATCGCTGTCGTCAGACCGTCGAGTACGTCGACTTCGGGCCGGGCGAGCGTCGGCATGAAGCCCTGCACGAAGGAGCTGTAGGTTTCGTTGATCATCCGCTGTGACTCCGCGGCGATCGTGCTGAACACCAGCGAGCTCTTGCCCGAGCCGGAGACGCCGGTGAACACCGTCAGGCGGCGCTTGGGGATCTCGATGCTGACGTCCTTGAGATTGTTCACGCGCGCGCCGTGCACGCGGATCAAGTCGTGGCTGTCGGCAGCATGGAGCGCAGGCGACTGCGTGCTCTTCCTCTTGGCGGGGCTCATGGTCTCTCCATCTGTCGGGCGGAGCCGCCTGCGCGGTCCCCGTCGGTGTCGCCCGGCTCGATCTGATCAGCGTCGAGCAGTAGGTCAGTTTCTACTTCTTCGGCGTGATTGCGGCAACGGTTCGCCGTTCGTCCGATCGGCGCCGCCGGTCCTGTCGCGGCTGCGATCGCCGCGGATCGGCTCAGCGCAGTTCCTGGATGCGGAGCAGGTTGCCCGCGGGATCACGGACGGCACAGTCGCGGACGCCGTACGGCTGCTCGGTCGGATTCTGTACGATCTCGGCGTTCCTGGCCCGCAGTCGCGCGAAGGCGCCGTCGAGGTCGGCGGTGGCCAGGAGGATGCCCGCGTAGGTGCCCTTCGCCATCATCTCGGCGATGGTGCGGCGCTCGGTGTCGGTGATGCCGGGGGTGGCGGCCGGCGGCTGCAGGACGATGGAGATGCCGGGCTGGTCGGTGGGGCCGACGGTGATCCAGCGCATCCCGTCGTATCCGACGTCGTCGCGGACTTCGAAGCCGAGGGTGTCGCGGTAGAAGGCCAGGGAGGCGTCCGGGTCGTCGTGCGGGAGGAAGCTCGCGTGAAGGGTGACGGTGACGGTGACGTCCATGGCCATCACGCTAGAGCCGGCCCCGAGGCCTTCGCTTCTCGATTCCTGACCGGTCTGGTTTGAACATTGCGCTGGCGGCGACACCCACCCAACGCACATCGCGGCGGAACGCATCGGGGGCGGCACCCCATGGTGCCGCCCCCGATGGCCGTGCCCGTCGTCAGGACTGGGGGCGGCTGCCGTGGTTCGCGCCGTTCTTGCGGCGGGCCTTCTTCTTGCGACGTCGCTTCGAGGACATGGATACCTCCGTGGTTCCTGTGGTGCTTCCCGGGCCTGAGCCCAGGCGATCATGCGCCCCCTACCCAGATCGACGCCTCGTCATGACGTGGTCTACGTCACCACGAGAACCACCTGGCCCCCGGGGCTCAGGCAGGGATCGCGTCGACGGTGGGGACGACGGTGCCGAACAGGTCGGTGATGGTGGTCAGGGCGGCCGTCTGGAGTGCGGCGGCGGGCAGGACGGTGCCGTCCGGGGTGGTCAGGGCTCGGGTGGCGGTGGCTTCGGCGATGACCGTGGGGCGGTAGCCGAGATTGAAGGCTCCCTGAGCGGTGTAGTTGACGCACATATGTGTCATGAAGCCCGCGAGCACCAGGTCCCCACCGCTGCCCTGGGCGATGCCCAGATCGCTCAGCGTCCTCTCGAGATCGGTGGCGTGGAAGGAGTTGGGGAACTGCTTGACCACGACCGCCTCGCCGTCCGCCGGGGCGACCTCGTCGCTGATGGCACCGATGTGCGCGCGGATGTCGTAGGGGGTGCCCTCGCCGCCGTCGTTGAGGATGTGGATGACCGGAATGCCCGCTGCACGGGCGCGGGCCAGGAGCCGGGCACCCGCCGCGAGCGCCGCTTCGGCGCCGCCCAGGGCCATGACGCCGGTCCGGTAGGTGTTCTGGAAATCGATCATGATCAGGGCGGATTCGCTCAACCGGGGCGGATCATTGTCCAGACTGATCACGTCGCGCAGGGGCGCGGAGGACTGATTCGCATGCGCGTTCGTGTGCGTGTTCGTGTGCGTGCTCATGGGGCGCCTTTCATGGTGAATTTCTGTATGGGCTGCATGACGGACCGGGGCATGACGGCGAAGCCGTGGGCTCGCCTGCATGCCCAAGGGGGGTGGGGGGTGAAGAAGGTCAGGGGGTCTGGATGCGGAAGCGGCGGCGGTAGGCCGCCGGGGTCGTGGCGAGCTGCCGGTTGAAGGCGCGGTGCAGCGTCTCCACCGAACCGAGCCCGGCGGCGGCCGCGACCTGGTCGAGCGCGCTGTCAGTTGTCTCCAGCAGGCGGCGCGCCACTTCTACGCGGGCGGCTTCGACGTAATCGGCCGCGCCCGCGCCCGTCTCCTGTTTGAACACCCGGGCGAAGTGCCGCTCGCTCAGACACATCCGGGCCGCAAGGGCCGCCGCCGACAGGTCCTCATCGAGGTGCTCGGCGATCCACAGCCGCAGTTCGTCGATGTCGCGGCGTGCGGAGGCCGGTCGGCTGAGCGGCACGGAGAACTGGCTCTGACCGCCTTGGCGTTTGAGGTACATCACCAGTTGCCTGGCCACCGACAGGGCCACGTCCTCGCCCTGGTCCTCGGCCACGAGCGCCAGGGCCAGATCCAGGCAGGCACTGATCCCGGCCCCGGTCCACAACCGGCCTCGTTCGGTGCGTACGAAGATGGGGTCCGGGTCGACCGTGACGGCCGGGTGCTCGGCGGCCAGCTGGGCGGCGGTCGACCAGTGGGTGGTCGCCGTCTTCCCGTCGAGGAGTCCGGCCGCGGCCAGTACGTGCGCGCCCACGCACACCGACGCCACTCGGCGGGCCTGCGGGGCGGTCACCTTCACCCACTCCACGACGTCCGCGTCGATACGGGCGACGGGGCCCTCGTCGGTCATGTCGACCGCGCCGGGCACGAGCAGGGTGTCCACCTGCCCGCCGACCTCGTCGAAGCCCAGGTCGGCCACCACGCGCACCCCCGCCGACGTACGGACCTCGCCGGCGACCGGCCCGGCAAGGCGGACCTGATAGCCGGCGCGGCCCGCGGTCTCCCGGTTGGCAAGCGCGAAGACCTCGGCGGGGCCGGTGACGTCGAGGAGGTCGACATCGGGGAAGACCGCGATGACGACACGGTGCGGAGTGGGCATGAGCCCATCCTCATCGCCGCCACCGATGGCCGCAATGACGATTCCCTGTCACATCCGGACACCCGGATATCCATCAGGGCACCATGCATCACGACCTGATCACATCCTGCATGATTCAATCGCATGTGACATACCGTGTTCCGCCTGGCTCAACTTCGGGGGGACATATGCGCGTTCGCGCTGGTACGGCTGCGGCTACGGCTGCGGCCGCCATGCTTCTGGCCGCTCTGACCGCGTGCGGCGGCGGCGATGGCAACGACGGCGGCGACAGCGCCGATGCGAAGTCGCGCAACGGCTCGAAGGCCTCGACCTCGAAGAAGGTCGACTGCGCGGACGAGAACATCAGTCAGGCCGACTGGATGAAG
This sequence comes from Streptomyces sp. NPDC056486, assembly GCF_042795295.1. Classification (NCBI taxonomy): domain Bacteria; kingdom Bacillati; phylum Actinomycetota; class Actinomycetes; order Kitasatosporales; family Streptomycetaceae; genus Streptomyces; species Streptomyces sp. NPDC056486. Next base: position 22,832 of record NZ_JBHTSF010000117.1, on the reverse strand, counting down.
CACTGCTCCGACGAGGGCGCCGGTGCCGGTGCCGACGGCGACGGAACCGAGGGGCGGACGACGGGCCTGAAGTTCGGCGAGTCCTACACGTGGCCGGACGGTCTGAAGGTGTCCGTCGCCGAGGCGAAGGTGTTCAAGGACTACGACGCCGAGCTCCTTGAGTCCGCCGATCCCGGCAGCACCGACTTCCGCGTGAAATTGAAGGTGACGAACTCCGGCAAGTCCGCGGTCGCCCTCAATGACGTGTCCCTCATCATCGAGGGCGCCACGAACGGCGGCGAGGCCGCGTCGACTTCGTTCGAGAACGGCGCCGAGCCGCTCGAGGGGCGCCTGGCTCCCGGGGTGTCCGCGACGAAGACGAATGACAACGCGCTCGAGACGAAGTACGGCAAGAAGATCGTCGTCACCGTGCAGCGCGGCAGCGCGGAATTCGACCTGGAATTCCCTGAGTTCACCGGATCCATCACGGGGTGACGGGTGACCCGCCTGGGCCGCGGAATCCCGACAACGTAGGTTGACCGCATGGTGGAGGGGTCAAGCTCCGCGGCGCAGACGATGCCGCAGGAGCAGCAGGCAGGAGAGCGGCATGCCGCCCGGCAGAAGCAGAACCGGGGCGGACTGGCTCGTTCGTCGTTGCTGATGGCGGCCGGCACGGTGGTGTCGCGGGCGACGGGTCTGATCCGGCAGGTGCTGCAAGCCGCGGCGCTGGGAACGGGCTTGCTGGCCAGCACGTACAACACCGCGAACACAGTGCCGACAAGCCTGTACACGCTGTTGATCGGTGGCGCGCTCAACGCCGTCCTGGTGCCGCAGCTGGTGCGCGCCAGGGCGACGCAGCCCGACGGCGGGCGTGCGTACGAGCAGCGTCTGGTCACGCTCGTGGTGTGTGTACTCGGTGTCGGGACGGCGTTGGCGGTATGGGCGGCCCCGCAGATCGTGGGCCTGTACATGCGCGACACCCCGGACAGCCACGAGGCGTTCGAGCTGACGGTGACGTTCGCCAGGTTCCTGCTGCCGCAGATCTTCTTCTACGGCCTGTTCAGCATCTACGGACAAGTCCTCAACGCCCGCGAGAAGTTCGGCGCGATGATGTGGACGCCTGTTCTCAACAACGTCGTGCTGGTCGGCATGTTCGCCGCCTACCTGACGCTGATGACGGTTCCCGACCAGGTGGAGGACATCACCACCACCCAGGTGCGGTTGCTGGGGCTCGGGACGACGGCGGGCATCGCCCTACAGGCCCTGGCCCTGATCCCGTTCGCCCGGGCAGCGGGCTTCCGGTTCCGGCCGCGCTTCGACTGGCGGGGCACCGGCCTGGGCAGGAGCGTCCACGCGGCGAAGTGGACGCTGCTGTTCGTCCTGGCCAACCAGGCCGCCCTGACAGTGGTCACGAATTACGCCAACGCCGCCGACCAGAAGCTCCCCCACGCCGGCGCCGGTTACTCGGCCTACACCTACGCGCAGACCATCTGGTTGCTGCCGCAGTCGATCGTGACCGTGTCCCTGGTGACGGCGCTGCTGCCACGTATGAGCCGGGCCGTCGCGGAAGGGCGTCTCCAGGACCTGCGCGCGGACCTGTCCCGGGCACTGCGGATCAGCGGCGTGATCATCGTGCCCGCCGCCTTCCTCTTCCTCGCCCAGGGTCCGCAGATCGCGACGCTGCTGTTCGCCCACGGAGCGGCGGACGCCGCATCGGCCCGCCCGCTGGGATACATGCTGCAGGCCTTCGGGCTCGGCCTCATCCCGTTCTCCGCCCAGTACCTCCTGCTGCGCGGCTTCTACGCGCTGGAGGACACACGCACTCCGTTCCTCATGGCGGCCTGGATCGCGGGGGTGAACATCGCCCTTGCCACGGCCTGTCACCTACTGCTCCCCGTCCGCTGGGCGGTCGTCGGCATGGCCGGGGCCTACACCCTGTCCTACCTGGCCGGCCTCGCGCTCACCGCGTACCTGCTGCGCAGGAAACTCGGAGACCACATCGACGACGGCAGCCTGCGCCACACCTACCTGAAGCTGCTGTGCGCTGCGGGCCCCGCCGCAGGACTGGGCTGGGCCGCGACGCGTGCATGCGCCGGGCTAGGCAGCGGAACGTGGCCGACCGCCGCCGCGCTCGCTGCCGGAGTGTGCACGACTGCCCTGGGATACGTCCTCCTTGCGCGGCTGCTGAAAGTCAGCGAACTCCGACGCCTGCCCGGCATGCGCTAGTCCGACGAGGCTCCCGGGGCGGCCGGGGCCCGGCGCATACGCTTCGCTCGACAGGGCACCCGGCAGACACGCCTCGACACAGGGAGTCCTTCGTGATCATTGTCGGCATAGTCGCTGTCTGCATCGTCCTGGCCGTCCTCGCTTTCTTCGTGCCTCGCCTTTCACGGCACCCCGAACGCGGAACCCAGCGCACCCTGGGAGCCGGATCGCGCGTGGGCGGCAAGGCCCCCGGCATCCTGGGCCGGATCTTCAGCAAGCCTTTCCGCAGCAGCTCCAAGGCCGTGGGCCGCAGCGGCTCGGCCGGTCGGCGCACCCGAGGCCGCATGCCCTTCTGACCCCGGGCGCGATCCCACTACCGCTCCTGACCGCTCCTGACGAGACGTGCGTCAGAGGCTCGTGAGGAGGTCGTCGAGCGGGGCCGGTGTCAGTTCGGGGTCGAGGGCCTCGACGAGGAGGCTGCCGTAGCGGATCTTGCGGCCCTTCTTCGTGCCGAGGAAGCGCCGCAACTGCTGCTGCCGGGGCCGACCGTGCTGTGCGGGCTGGCGCAGGAAGGTCTGCCAGGCCCGCAGGTCGCCCTCGGCCCGGACGGTCTCCTCGACCCTGGCCGTGCCAAGGGCGCGGATGAGCTCGTCCTCCAGGTCCGAGACGCACACGAAGAAGCCTTGCTGCGGCGCCCCTGCCCGCTTCAGGCCACGGTCGAAGAAGCCTCGCTCGTTCTCGTCGCACAGCCCTGCCAGGCGCAGCCCGAGGCCGGGCGGCCCGAGGAGTTCGGCGTAGCGGGCGATGCTCATCGCCCCGCCCATCGACACGACGCACACCCCCTCGGCGGCCAGGTCCCGGCCGCGCGCCGCGGCCAGCGCCTCAACGGCCGCGAGGTCACTTGGCCCTTCCAGCAGCACCGCTGTGCGCACCCCTACTCGTACGGCCAGTTCGCTCGCCGGCCCGCCGGGGCCACCGGCCGCCCAGCCACTGACCGCGTCCCGGAACGCCCGTATGTCCGCCATGGAGCGAGTCTGCCTCTTTGCCGTCGGCACGGCACAGGAATATCAGTCAGCCTCGATAGGCGGCGATCGCGATCCGGACGAACGAGCGGATCAGCGGATTCGTGTCGCCCTCGTTCCATGCCGCCACCACACGGCTCGGAGGCATGTCGGTCAACGGCACCACCGCGAGCCCGTCCCCCGGCTCGTGGTCCAGGAGAGTCATGCCGACGGTGCCGTTCCAGAGCACGGCTTGTCGGCACTCCGCGACGGCGCGCACCACCGGGCCCTCGCGGGGTTCCCCGCCGTTCCAGTACGACTGCCAGAGGGGGTCGGTGCCCTCCGGGAAGACGAACCAGCGGCGGTCGGCCAGGTCGGCCAGCTTCAGTTTGTCGCGGCGGGCCAGCGGATCGTCGGCGCGCAGCAGAGCGCCCATCGGATCCGCGCGCAGTTCGTGCACGGTCAGTCCTGTCCCGTCGAACGGCCCCCGGGTCAGGGCGACATCGACGAGTCCGGCGTGCAGCCCGCAGGTCGGGTCGGTCAGGTCGGTCTCGCGGACGCGCACCTCGACCTGCGGGTGCCGCCGACGGTAGGCGTCGGCGAGACGGGTCGCGCCCGGATCGGCGCTGTCCCCCAGGATGCCGAGGGTGATGGTCGCGACGCCCGCCGCGGCAGCCACGCGTACGCGGAGCCGGTCGGCCTGGTCGAGCAGGGTGCGCGCCTCGTCGAGCAGCACCGCACCCACCGCGGTGAGCGTGACACCGGTGGGCGACCGGTCGAACAGCGCGGCGCCGGCCTCGGTCTCCAACCGCTTGATCGCCCGGCTCAGTGGCGGCTGGCTCATGTGCAGCCGGACGGCGGCCCGGCCGAAGTGGAGTTCCTCGGCAACGGCCACGAAATAGCGCAGCGTACGTAGCTCCATGCTGGGACGATACCCGTTCGGTATCGGCGTCACAGAACAGGTCTTGGACGCCTGCGGCGCTCTGGCGGTGGAATCGGAGCATGACCGACGAACCGAGAACGAGTGAGCCCATGACCGACCCCGCAGTGTCGGTGGTCGGTCCGGGTGACGGCGAGATGATCGTCCTGGGCACCACGCGACTGCGCGTCCTCGAAGACGGCAGCAACACCGAACACCGTCTCGGACTCGCCGAATCGGTCCTCGCGCCACATACGCCAGGACCGCCGCAACACCGGCACGCTCAGCACGACGAGGGTTTCTACATCATCTCCGGCACGGTGCGGTTCACGGTCGGCGAGAAGGACTACGACGTGACTGCGGGGACGCTCGTGATGGTCCCGCCCGGCGCACCGCACACCTTCGCCAACGTGACCGGCCAACCGGCCGTCATGCTCAGCATCTTCACGCCGGACCTGTATGTGCAGTACTTCCGGGATCTGCAGGCAATGATCGCCGACGGCCAGGCACTGACTCCCCGGGCGAACATCCAGGTGATGAGCCGTTACGCCACCGAGCCCGCCACCGACTTCGCCGGAGGACGGGAATCGTGAACGTCGCCTACTGGATCGTGGCCGGCCCGCTCTCCCTGTTCTACCTCTACGGGGGCGGGGTGAAGCTGGTGCGGAGCCGTGAGGGGCTCCGGCCGATGATGGCCTGGGTGGACAGCACGCCGATGCCCGCCGTCAGGGCCATCGGGCTGATCGAAGTACTCGGCGCGATCGGCCTGATACTCCCGCCCCTGACCGGCATCGCCTCCTGGCTCGCCCTGGCCGCGGCGGCCGGGTTCGTGGTCCTGCAGATCGGCGCGACCAGGGTTCATCTGCGCCGCGGAGACCGCCGGATCGCCGTCAACATCGTGCTCGTCGTCACCGCGTCCGTGACCGTCTGGCTGGCGACGACCTGGTCACCCTAAGCGCGTGCTACCTCATTCCGGCGTGAGCCAAAGGGCCGGTCTACTGGGGGCCGACTCCGGTCAGATGTGCATACACGACGACGTTGCCGGAGTAGCCGTCGGTCTTGTTGTAGGTGCCGCTACAGGTGATGAGGCGCAGTTCGGGGCGCGCCCGTGGTGCGTAGACCTTGCTGCTGGGGAAGTCGTCCTTCTCGTACTCCTCGACGCCGTCGACGGTGAACACCGCGGTGCGGGCGTCTTCGCGGGTCACCTGCACCTTGGCGCCCTTCTTCAGGGAGCCGAGTCCGTAGAAGACGGCGGGCCCCTTGTCGGTGTCGACGTGTCCGGCGATCACGGCGGTGCCGGTGCTGCCGGGCAGCGTGCCGGCCGCGTCCCAGCCCGCGAGGTTGGCATCGTCGGGTGGTGGCGCGTTCAGTCCGCCGTCCTCGGTCCTCGACAGGTCGGTGAGGGCGGCGTCCACGCCTATGACGGGGATCTTGATGCGGACGGGGGCCGACTCGGAGAGGGAGGTCACCGCGGGCGCGGCGGCTTCGGCCGGACGGCCGGATGTGAAGGTCTTGGCCTGGGCGGCGGAGGGCCTGGGCGGCGTGTCGGCGTCCTCACTGTCCGCCGTCCAGGACCACAAGCCCACGGCGAGGGCGGCGAGTACGCCCCAGGCCCCTATGTGGTGCCACATGGAACGGGCCGTCGATGCGTGGGGGTAGGTCATGGTGTCGTCGTTCCTGCCCAGGTGGAGGGGGTTGTTTCGCGGCCCCGCCGGGCGAGTACGAGCTCGGCCGACGGGGTCGGTTGACCGGTGGCGGGAGGTCAGCTGTCTCCGGCGTTCTTGCGGCGGTGCAGGTACACCGCGCCCGCACCGACGGCAAGGACCGCGGCCCCGGCAGCGAGCTCGGTCGGATCGGTGCTGCCCTGGGAGCCGCCCGAACCTGCGTGCACGCCGCCCCTGACGGCCGGGTCCGTGGAGTCGCAGAACCGCTGGGCGGTGGAGGCGGCCATGTTGGCCTCGTCCTCGGCGGCCTTCTTCTCTTCCTGGGATGCGTTCGGGTCGGCCTGCACCGTGTCGGAGTTCTTCTGCGTGATCTCCGCGTCGTCCAGCGCCTTCTGGCAACTCGGCGACACTGCCTGCGCGTTGGGGGCGGTGATCGCCAGCGCGGCGCCCGCAACGGCCAGACCGGTCAGCACTCGGATGGAACGCATTTCTGTACCTCCAGTACGGGCGCGGCCCCCCGGAAGCGCTCGTGCCCCGGAACGTGTTGCTGGCGTCGACCGCGCCACTACCAAGAGCCATCCCGCCTCACGGCGTGTCGCTACCGGCAACACGCCGCAAGTCCCCCGCTCGGCCCACACGCACCCACCCGTCTGGCCGGGCGATGAGGCCCGTCAGTCCTGCCAGGTCCAGTCCCGAACTTCCGGCAGGTCGACGCCGTTCGCCCGCACATAGGCGTGGTGGCGCAGCCGCGTGTCCTGCATCTGCTGGCGCACCTCGACCGCGCGGACGCCCAGGCCCGGCACGCGGTCGATGACGTCCATCACCAGTCGGAAGCGGTCCAGGTCGTTGGCGACCACCATGTCGAAGGGCGTGGTGGTAGTGCCGCGCTCCTTGTATCCGCGGACGTGCAGGTGCGGGTGGACCGCGCGCCGGTACGCGAGGCGGTGCACGAGCCACGGGTAGCCGTGGAATCCGAAGATCACCGGCTTGTCGCGCGTGAACAGCGTGTCGAACTCCGCGTCCGGCATGCCGTGCGGGTGCTCCCCCTCCGGCATGAGGCGCGCGATGTCCACCACGTTGACCACGCGTACCGCGAGCTCCGGCAGGTGGGTGCGCAGCAGGCTCGCGGCGGCCAGGACCTCCAGGGTGGGCACGTCCCCGGCGCAGGCAAGGACGACGTCCGGCTCGCGCTCGGAGGTCTCGGTGCCGGCCCAGGTCCACACCCCGGCGCCCCTCGCGCAGTGTGCCCGTGCTTCGTCCAGGCTCAGCCAGTCGAAGCCGGGCTGTTTGCCGGCCACGATCACATTCACGTAGTCGCGTGAGGCGAGGCAGTGCTCGGCGGTGGAAAGGAGCGTGTTGGTGTCCGGCGGCAGGTAGACCCGCACCGCCTCGGGGCTCTTGTTGAGGACGTGTCCGATGAATCCGGGGTCCTGGTGCGAGAAGCCGTTGTGGTCCTGCCGCCACACATGGGAGGTCAGCAGGTAGTTCAGCGAGGCGATCGGCGCCCGCCAGGGCAACTCGCGGGTGGTGCGCAGCCACTTGATGTGCTGATTGACCATCGAGTCGACGATGTGCACGAACGCCTCGTAGCAGGAGAAGAGCCCGTGGCGCCCCGTCAGCAAGTACCCCTCGAGCCACCCCTGGCAGGTGTGCTCGGAGAGGATCTCCATCACCCTCCCGTGCCGGGAGAGGTGTTCGTCGACGTCGTGGATCTCCTCCTGCCAGGCCTTGCCCGAAGCCCCGTAGACCGCGTCGAGCCGGTTGGAGGCGGTCTCGTCCGGGCCGACGAGCCGGAAGTCGCGCCGCTCGGCGGTGTCGGCCATCACCTGCCGCAAGTAGCCGCCGAGCACCCGGGTCGGCTCGTTCATGGTGGCGCCCGGCTTGTCCACGTCGACCGCGAAACCTTCGAGCGGCCTCAGCGGCAGCGAGCGCAGGAGCAGCCCGCCGTTGGCGTGCGGGTTGGCGCCGAGGCGCAGCGTGCCCTGCGGCGCGATGTCGACGAGTCCGGGCGCCGGGCGTCCCTCGGCGTCGAACAGTTCCTCGGGCCGGTAGGAGCGCAGCCACTCCTCAAGCTGGTGGCGGTGCTCGGCGCTCTCCCGGACGTTGGACAACGGCACCTGGTGTGCCCGCCACGTCCCCTCGACCGGCTTGCCGTCCACCGTCTTGGGGCCGGTCCAGCCCTTCGGGGTACGCAGCACGATCATGGGCCAGCGCGGCGCGGTGGCGTCCTTGCGGCGCTCGGCGTCTCCGTCGGCCCTGGCCGTCCGCTGGATCGCGGCGATGCGGTCGAGGCAGCGGTCCATGGCGACCGCGAAATCCCGGTGGACCGTCATGGGGTCGTCGCCGGTGACGTGCACAGGCTCGTATCCGTATCCGCGCATCAGGTCGTCGAGCTGGCTCTCGGGCAGCCTGGCCGGGATCGTCGGGTTGGCGATCTTGTAGCCGTTCAGGTGCAGGACGGGGAGCACCGCGCCGTCGTGCACCGGGTCCAGGAAGGTGTTGGAGTGCCAGGATGCGGCCAGCGGCCCGGTCTCGGACTCTCCGTCGCCGATGACGCACACCGCGAGCAGGTCCGGGTTGTCGAACGCGGCGCCGTAGGCGTGCGAGAGGGAGTAGCCGAGCTCGCCGCCCTCGTGGATGGAGCCGGGCGTCTCGGGGGCGACATGGCTGGGCACTCCGCCGGGGAACGAGAACTGGCGGAACAGCCGGGCCATGCCCTCTCCGTCGCGGGTGACGTCGGGGTAGATCTCGGTGTACGTGCCGTCCAGCCAGGAGTTGGCCAGTACCGCGGGCCCCCCGTGCCCGGGGCCCCAGATGCAGACGGCCTCCAACTGCCGTGCCTTGATGGCCCGGTTGAGATGAACGTGCACCAGGTTGAGCCCGGGTGAGGTGCCGAAGTGGCCGAGGAGCCGCGGCTTGATGTCCTCGGCCGACAGAGGCCGCCGCAGCAGGGCGTTGTCCATCAGATAGATCTGCCCCACCGAGAGGTAATTGGCCGCCCGCCAGTACCGTTCCAGTTCCTGGAGCTCGGCGCCGGAGGGCGGTTCGGCGGATACGGCCGGGTTCACCGCGGGATCGCCCACAGCTTCTCCTTACAAGGGTCATGGACAAGGGTGATGGCTGGCAGGAGGACGGCTTCAGACCGAGGTCACGTCAGGCGCCCCGGCATTCTCCTGGCGGTGTCGCGGCGCAGGGGCGTTGACGAGCAGGAAGGCGACCGCGGAGGCCGCGAGCATGATCAGGGCCGCCCACCCGATGGCCACGGTGAAACCGTGCACCACACCGGAGTCGACTATCTGGGCCTTGCGCTCCGGCGTCAGCGGTCCTGTACGGGCAGCTCCGGCCAGGTGGGACGAGAGGTACGTGGCGGTGCTCGTCGTGGCGATGGTGTTGAGCAGCGCCGTGCCGATGGAACCGCCCACCTGCTGGGCGGTGTTGACCGTCGCCGACGTGACGCCCGCGTCCTGTGGGGCCACCCCGGCGGTGGCGGTCGCCATCACCGGCATGAAGGTGAGGCCGAGCCCGAGCCCCAGCATCAGGAGGCCGGGCAGGATGTGCCCGGCGTAGCTGGATTCCGTGCCGAGGAACGTCAGCGTGAACAGACCCACCGCCGCGAGCAGCAGTCCCGGCCCCATGAGGAGCCGTGGGGGGACGTGGTGCAGCAGCCGGGCCGAGATCTGCGTCGACCCGATGATGATGGCCAGCGACATGGGGAAGAAGGCGAATCCGGTCTTCACCGGTGAGTAGCCGAGGATGCTCTGCAGGTAGTACGTCATGAAGAGGAAAACGCCGAACATGCCGATCGTGGCGAGTCCCATGGTCAGCATCGAGCCGCCACGGTTGCGGTCCTTCACGATGTGCAGCGGCAGCAGGGGACGCGTCGTTCGTGTCTGCCACCACGTGAACACGGCAAGGAGGGCGATGCCGCCGATCAGCAGTGCGAGGACCATCACGGAGGTCCAGCCGCGGGATTCGGCCTCGCTCAGCCCGTACACGACGGCAATGAGCCCTCCGCATCCCAGGATCACGCCGGGGACGTCCAGGCGTGCGTCCTTGTGTCCCGCGCGGTCCTCCAGGAGGGAGAAGGCGCCGAAGACGGCGAGCACGGCGATGGGGACGTTGACGTACAGGCACCAGCGCCAGTCCAGGTACTCCGTCAGGATGCCGCCGAGCAGAAGACCGAGCGCACCGCCCGCGCCGGCGATGGCGCCGTAGATCCCGAACGCCTTGGCGCGCTCCTTGCCGTCGGTGAAGGTGGTGGTCAGCAGCGAAAGGGCGGACGGAGCGAGGACCGCGGCGAAGACGCCTTGCAGGGCGCGCGACGCGAAGAGCATGGCGGGTCCGGTGGCGGCGCCGCCGAGCGCCGAGGCCGCGGCGAAGCCGACGAGTCCGATGATGAAGGTGCGCTTGCGGCCCAGCAGGTCGGCGATACGGCCGCCGAGAAGCAGCAGACCGCCGAAGGCCAGCGTGTACGCGGTGATGACCCACTGGCGGTTGCCGTTGGTGAGGCCCAGCTCGCGCTGCGCGGACGGCAGTGCGATGTTCACGATGGTCGCGTCCAGGACCACCATGAGCTGGGCGAGCGCGATCACGGCCAGGGCCCACCAGCGACGGCTGGAGGGGGGTTCCGCCGTTTCCGCCGTGGGGACGTCGCGGCTGCTCGCCCGGCCCAGGTTCGTCTGCTCTTCCGGACTGCTCATAGGTTCCAGAACACCACGCATCCCGTACTCCTGCCGCTGGGGCGGGCCGCGATGCGAGTGCTGAGGAGCCCGGTGTCACGTGCGGGCGGAGTCACCGGCCGTCGATGCTTGCGCCTGCGCACTCTGTGACGGCTGGGACAGCTGGGACGCCTCCTCCGCCAGGTGGTCCTTGTCCCCGTCCGGGTCCATGAGCCGGTTCAACCGGGCCGGTACGTCAAAGCCGACCAGAAGCACCACGATGACCGTGCCCGCGAACGTCAGCACGGCGAGCGCCTGCCCCAGATCCATACCGGACGCGAGATGCGCCCCGAGGACCGGAGCCACCGCGCCGCCGAGGGCGCCCACGTTGTACGTGAAGCCGAGCGCCGCACCCCGGCTCCGGGTCGGGAAGTGACCGCCGATGTAGCGCGGGAGCAGTCCGGAGATGCCGAAGCTGGTCGCCTGGAGCAGGAACAGCAGGATGCCGAGCAGCAGCAGGTTGTCCTGCACGGCGAACACGGGGTAGACGAAGGCGAGGGAGGCAAGAAGCGTCAGCGCGTACGCCTTCTTCGCGCCGATCCGGTCGCCGAGGAAGCCCGCCGTCCAGCAGCCCACCATGGTGCCGAAGCCCGCGAAGTAGAGGACGTCGGTGACCTGGTCCGTGCTGTAGCCCAGATCGGTCTTCAGATACGTGGGCAGCAGTGCCTGGATGGGCCAGGAGTAGAGGAACGCGAAGAACAGCGTGACGATCATCGACAGGTACAGCGCCCAGCCGCGCTTGCCGCCGAGCTGGACGGCGAAGGCGGCGAGCGAGAGACCGGCGACCACGGAAAGGACGGGCACCATCCCTGCACCGCCCGGCGTGAAGACCAGGAAGAGGGAGACGGTGGCGACCACGGTCAGGACCACGTTGGCACCGGCCCTGCCACGGGTCGCGAACAGCGGACGGAACGGGTTGGGCTTGGCGCCCTTCTCGGCGACCGACTCGCTCCACTCCGCAGCTTCCGGCAGCGCGCGCCGCATCCACAGCGCGACGGCGATCGGGATCAGGCCGAGGTAGAACATCCACCGCCAGCCGAGCGAGGGCACCACCCAGTTGTAGACCTGTGCGGCGAGCACCGAGCCGACCGAGAAGCCGGAGATGAGGAACCCGCTCGCCCGGCTGCGCAGCTTCGCAGGCCAGCTCTCCATCACGTACGTGGCGCTGGCGCTGTACTCACCGGCCATCCCCATGCCGATGGCGAGCCTGGCGGCGAAGAGGCTGTGGTAGTTCCAGGCGAATCCGCAGGCGAACGTGCCGAGCGAGTAGAGCAGGATGCTCAGCACCATGGAGGCCTTGCGGCCGTACCGGTCGCCGAGCGCGCCGAGGACCGCGCCGCCGAGCCAGCGGGTGATGAACGCGCCGGATATCAGGCTGGCCGCCTGCACGGTACTGAGGCCGAACTCGTCACTGATCTCGGTGAGGACCAGCGTGATCAGGACGAAGTCGAAGCCGTCGAGGACATAACCGATCCAGGCGGCGAAGAACGACTTCCACTGGGTACGGCTGATCTCGCGGTACCAGCGGGGCTTGGCGGGTGATGAGGTCTGCACGGTGACTCCATGATGCGGGGCGGTGCTCGTCCTTGAGCTACCGGTCGCCTAGAGGGACAGGTCAGTGCTTGGTGAGGCCCGCGACGAAGCGGGCGGTCAGGGCCGTGGGCGCGGTGATGGCGGTTCCGACGACGACGCTGTGGGCGCCGCGGGCCAGGGCAGCGGCGGCGTCCTGCGGAGTGTTGATGCGGCCTTCGGCGACGACCGGGACGTCGATCGCGGCAGCCAGCTCGGCCACCAGCGTGAGGTCGGGGCCACGTGTCTTCGGCGTTCCCGGGACGTAGCCGGACAGGGTGGTGGAGACGAAGTCGGCGCCCTGCTCGGCCGCGGTCACGCCCTCGGCGAGCGTGGAGACGTCGGCCATGACGAGCGCGCCGGCCGCGTGGACCGCGGCGACGAGATCGGCGAAGGTGGAGCCGTCGGCGCGCTGCCGCTCGGTGGCGTCCGCGGCGACGACGGCCGCACCGGCTTCCACGATCGCCAGGGCGTGCCGGACGGTCGGGGTGATGTAGACGCCGGTGTCACCGTCCTTCCACAGGCCGATGACCGGCAGGTCGACGGCGGCGACGATCGCGGCGACGACGTCCGGTTCATTGGCGCGGATGGCGGCGCCGCCCCCGGCCGCCCCCGACCGTGCGAGCCGTACGAGGGCGCCGGTCTCCCGCATCGGATCACCGGGCGGTGCCTGGCAGGAGACGATCAGCCTGCCCCGGAGTTCGGCGGCAAGGTCGGCCGCGGTCCATGTCTGCCGCGTGGTCATCACAGGGCTCCTTGCGTGGTCATCGGAGGGCTCCGGGGTGGTGAAGGGGCAGGCGTGTGGTGAGGGCGGCGGCGCCGAGCACCGCCGCGTCGGCTCCGAACAAGGGGGCTTGCGGTACGAGGCCGCGCAGCGGCGGCATCAGTTCCGCGGCGAGGGCGGCGGCCAGGGCATCCCCGTACAGAGGGCCGATTCGAGGGACTCCGCCCCCGACGACGATCCGGTCAGGACCCAGCGCGTTGGCGAGCCCGCCGAGCGCCTGTCCTGCGGCGGCCGCACCGGTGGTGATCGCGTGGACGGCGTCCGCGTCACCCTGCGTGGCCCGGGCTGCGACGGTCTCCAGGCGAAGGCGGTCCACCGTGGTCCCGGTGAGCCGCTGGTAGTGGGCGGTGATCGCGGGCCCCGACGCGATGACTTCCAGGTGCCCGGTGCCGCCGCAAGTGCAGGGCAGCCCGGCCGCCTGGGGGCTCGGCACATGACCGAGGTGTCCCGCGATGCCCGCCGCCCCGTGCAACATCCGCCCGTCGACGGCGACGGCGCCCCCGACCCCGGTCCCGATCGCGGCGAACAGCAGCGAACCGTGCTCTGAATCCAGTGCCGCAAGCTCAGGACCGGCCGTGGCCCGTACGTCGTTGTCGCAGGCCACCGGGTATCCGGTACGGTCCGCGAGCCCGGCGCCGAGCGCCGTGCCCGCCCAGCCGCTGATGGAATCGGTGGCGCTGGTGACCCGGCCGGTGCGGGGGTCGATGACCCCGGCGGCGGCGATGCCGAGCGCCGCGGCGCGGCGGCCCGGGTCGACCTCGGCGGCGGCCGTCGCAAGCGCGTCGAGCACGGCGTCGGCGCCGCTGTCGGCCGGAGTGGGCCGGGTGTGCCGGGCAAGGACGGTGCCGTCCGCGCCGATGAGCGCGGCAGCGATCTTCGTACCGCCGAGGTCGAGGCCTATGAGCGCGTCGCCGACGCCACCCGGCAGGGAGCCGGGACTCATCGGACCGGCGGCAGACCGGCGGCGCGCAGCCGCTGCGCGACAAGCGCGACCGACTCGGCGGACAGCTGGATCTGCGGGAAGGCGGTGTCGCCGCACTCGATGACGCCGAGCAGTTGGAGCGCCGCCTTGAACGAGCCGAGCGCGGAGGAGCTGCGGCCCATGTCCGCCTCCGGCCCCACGTCGACCATGGCGAAAAGATCGATGAGCTGCTCCTGCTCCTTGGCGGCGAGCGCCCAGTCCCCGGCCCGCGCGGCCTCGTAAAGACGCACGTATCCGGCCGGGTCCACGTTGCCGATGCCGGGCACGACACCGTCGACACCGGCCAACAGGGCGGCGTCCACGGTCAGTTCGGATCCGGTCAGCACGCTGAAGTCAGGGGCCGCCCCCTGGGCACGGCCGTCGCGGCCGCCCAGTTCGACGATCAGTCGGCGCAGTCCGCCCTCGTCGCCACTGCTGTCCTTGAGTCCGGCCAGCGTGCCGTCCTCGGCCAGGGCGCGCACCAGGCCGGGGCCGAGCTTGCTGTGGACGGCGACCGGGATGTCGTACGCGAACAGCGGGAGGTCCACGCTCGCGCGCAGGCGGCGGAAGTGCCCGGCGATCTCCTTCTCGTGGGTGCGGGTGTAGAAGGGCGCGGTCGCGACAAGGCCGTCAGCCCCGAGCGCGGCGGCGGCCGTGGCGTGCTCGACGACGCGTGCGGTCGTCGTGTCGATCACCCCGGCGAGGACCGGGACCCGGCCGTCGGCGGCGTTGACCACGGTCTCCAGGACCGTGGCCCGCTGCTCGTCGGTGAGGTAGGCGACCTCGCTGGTGGAGCCGAGGGCGAAGAGGCCGTGCACTCCCCCGTCCACGAGGTGGTCGACGAGCCGGGCGAGGGACGCGGTGTCGACCTCTCCGCGGGAGTCGAGCGGGGTGCAGACCGGCGGGACGACGCCGCGCAGCGGTGCGGACAGAGACATGGTGAAGGGCTCCAGCTCAGGTGGGTGCGTCCGGCCGCCGCTCAAAACGATGGGACGTTTGCGCGGTTCTCAGCGATTACGCCGCTCGAAGCGATGACGCGGTCCGGAACATGGGACGTAAGATGTCCTACGTCTTGCCTCACCTTAAACAGATGCTCCCGCCACCGGTCAAGGGGCAATCGCACCTCAGGAGGATGTTGTGGCTCGCCCGACCATGGCCAAGGACACCGAGCGCCAGCTGAAGGAGTTGATCCTGGAGCGCAGGCTTGCCCCCGGTGACCCGCTGCCCACGGAGGCCGAGTTGACCGAGCTCTTCGGGGTCGGCCGGGTGTCGGTGCGCGAGGCGCTCAAGGCGCTCCAGGCCGTCAATGTCGTCGAGATCCGCCGGGGCTCCGGCACCTTCGTCGGCTCACTCTCGCTGTCTCCCTTCGCCGAAGGTCTCGCCTTCCGGGCCGCCGTCCGTCACCGCCTCGGCGAGCCGGGGCTCTTCGAGCTGATGAAGGTGCGGGAGGCGCTGGAGGCGGGCCTGGTCGGCGCGGTCACCGCCGGAATCCCCGCCGAGGACCTCGCCGTGCTGCGCGCCCTCGTCACCGAGATGGAGACCGAGGCGCGCGAAGGCCGGGTGGCGCGCGCCACCGACCGCGCATTCCATCTCGCGCTCTACGCCTCGCTCGACAGCCATCTGCTCAGCGAGGTCCTCGACGCGTTCTGGGCCGCCATGGACCGCGTGCGCGAGGATCTCGACGACGGCCACCAGGATCCGGACGTCACCTGCTCGCAGCACCGCGAGATCGTCGACGCGGTCGCGGCGGGGGACGGCGAACGCGCTGTACGCGCCATGCGGACCCACTTCGACGGCATCCGCGTCCGCCTGGAACCTACGGAGTGATCGCCACCGTCGAGCTGCCCGAGGCCTGCTTGCCCCCGGCCCGGTAGGTGGCGGTGAGCTTGGCGCTGCCCGAGGCGTCCGGCGCCACGGTGACCGGGACCCTGACGGTGGCCCCCCCGGTCGCGACGCGTGTCCATCCGGTTGACCACCCGGACCCCATCCGGTTGACCACCCGGACCCCATCCGGTTGACCACCCGGACCTCGGTTTCCGCGCTCGCGTCCGCTTTGAGGGCCGTGGGCGGGGCGATCGTGATGTCCGCGCAGGTGCCGCCCACGGCACGGTCCAGGTCAGGCCTGTGCGGCGTCCCGGGCGCGGGCCTCGGAGATCCGGCGCCGCACCGGCGCGTAGTGCTCGCCGAGCGACTTCATGAAGGCGGCGACGTCACCGGCCCGCGCGGCGTCCACGATGCTCTGGTGCGCGGCAATGGTCTCGGTCTCGTCGGCGTGCGTGAACCCGTCCAGATGCGGCGCGACGATCGCGTACACATCCCAGAAGGCCATCGAGAGCTGCTCGATGAGCTCATTGCCGAGCGGCTCCACGAGCAGCGCGTGGAACGCCCGGTCCGCCTCCACGAAGCCGCGCCCCTCCCCCGGCTCCCCCGCCCCTTGGTCGCGCATGGCGGCCACGAGGCGCTCCAGCGCGTCGAGTTGGCCGGGGCTGAGTGTCGTGACGATCCGGTCGGCCATCCCTCGCTCGACGAGCTCGCGTACGTCGACGAGGTCGGCGAGGACCTGGAAGTCGTCGCCCGGTGAGAGAAGACCGCGGAAGGTCAGGCTCTCCACCAGGGCCGACAGGCTCAGGCGGCCGACGTAGGTGCCGTGGCCGTGGCGGACCTCGACGATGTCCAGAGCGTTGAGGATCTTGACGGCCTCGCGGACGCTGGAGCGGCTGGCGCCAAGCGCCTCACACAGAGCCGGCTCAGTGGGCAGCGGGTCCCCGGGGCGCAGCCGCTCCTCGAGGATGTAGCGCTTGATGCCCTCGACGACTTCCTGCCGGAGCAGTTGCCGGCCGGGCTTCGCGCCGGACACGGGCTTCACACCGGACATGGGTGAACTCCCCACCTCTTGACCCCTTTCGATTGTCAAGCTACGTTCCCACGCTATCAAGGCATCAGACATCTGACGTCTTACGCTTGAGCCGCACGGTTCCCGTGGTCCTGCGTTACACCACCACCGCCATCGGTACGGCGGCCGCCATCACGGCGAACCTCTCCGCCTGCGGCGGGCCGTCATCGACAATGGTCTGGCGCCTGATGTCCGCCCCCTGGACCGCCCACGAGGCCTCAGCCGCGGTCGGCGTGCGGTCCCGAATCGAGCGCCGTCTCGCCGGACGCGCCCCTGGACGGCTCGCCGGGAAACAGCTTGGCCAGCGGGCGCAGGAGGTGTCGCGTCACGCACCAGGCGATCAGGAGGGAGAGAAGAAGGAGAACGACGTCCGCCGCGGCATGTGCGAGTCCCATGGGGGCGGACCGCCCGATCAGGATCGAACCGGTCAGGCTGGTGAACCACCCCACCACGGCCATCAGGGACGCCGCCACGGCGACCGGCACACCGCCGAGGCCCACCGCGCCGGCATCCACATCCGAGTCGAAGCTGTCGGTATCGGCCCGGCCGAGTGCGACGAGCAGCCAGAAGCCCAGGACCACGGGGAGAGCAGCGCTGAAGAGGATGGCCGGGAACCCGGCAAGAGCGTGCAGGAATTCCCCCACCGCCCCACCCCGTTCACGCTCGCTGCGGACCGGTCCCCGGTGCCGGATCCCGCTTCCGCGACCCGGCACCGGGACTCGCCCCCCGGTTCCTGCCGTGGTCATCCTGGCCCGGAGGACAGTTCCGGCGCATTGCCGCATCCCGGCAGTCTTTACGCGTTGTTGATGCCGGGCGCCCGATGCGACGGAACGGAGTCGCGACCCGGGTGGGCATGGCCCTGCAATGCCCAGGCCGGTTTCCACTATGCTTCCTCGCACGACCGCCGACGCCGAGATGCGATCCGGCACCGCGTGCACCACCAGCGCCTCCGTCCCACCGTGCCCCGTCTACTGCGAGAAGCTCGCCGGGGTCGACGCGGTTTCTCGGGGCTGTCACACGCCGCACGCACGGTCTTCGGCCTCCGCGACCCGGGTGTCCTTGTCAGCCGATCGGGACGATGTGTGGACCGTGCCCCGGTGGCAAGATGTACAAGAGAGACAACGTCGATCGGAGTGTCATCGATATGGGTCTGAGTCCCGAACCCGATCGCAGGTCTCGGGATGCGGCTCATGCTGGTTCCGAGTTCATAGAACTGCTCGAAGTCATGTGGGAGCAGGGGCGTGAGGCCGTACCGACCGGGCCCGTGTCTCCCTCCCAGTTGCGCGTGCTGTACGCACTGGACCGCGAGGAAGGCATCAACCTGCGGATGCTCTCCGAGGCCCTGGGGTCCGCTCCACCGTCGGTGAGCCGCCTGTGCGACCGGCTGCAGGCCACGGGCCTGATCGAACGCACGCCGAGCCCGGTCAGCCGACGGGAACTGGAGCTTCGGCTGACCAGCCTCGGCAGGGCCTACCTCACCGACCTGCGAAAGCGGCGGGAAGGCATCCTGATGGCCACCATCGACGCGATGCCGCCCAAGGCACGGCGTGCGCTGCTCGAAGGGCTCAGAGCTTTCCGTGAGGTGGCGACCGCGGCAGAGCGGGCCGACGGCGGAGCTGACGGAGCCAGAATCTGGCGCTCGGTCGGCTAGAGAAAGCCGCCGAGCGCTCAGACCGACTCGTCGGCCACCCGGCGACCACCGTCCGGACCGCGCCGTCCGAACCGCGCGACTACTGTCCGAACCAGTCGAGGCAGACCACGAGGGCATCGTCGTCCAGGGGCAGCGCGCTTCGGTAATCCGCGAGATCGCGCAGCACTGCCTGCGGCACCTGTGCCGCAGGCAGCAGGCGATGCGCGGACAGGGACCGTGCGAGGGCCCTCTCCCCGTACCGCTCCCCCGCCTTCGAGACGCTGTCGTAGACCCCGTCGCTGCCCACCAGGATGCGGTCACCGGGTTCCAGTCGCAGGCGCTCGGCGACGTAGGCCGTCTCCTCGAACATGCCAAGCGGAAGCTGCGCGTCGAAGTCGACGGACGTGACCGTTCGCCCTCGGAGCCGCCACATCCGGGGGGATCCGGCATCGACGGCCTCCACCTCGCCGGTGGCGAGGTCGAAGCGCAGCAGCAGGACGGAGGCGTGCAGCTCGCCCCGGTACTGCGCATAGACAGCCTGGTCGGCGAGGATCGCCTGGCCTGCAAGATCGAGTCCCGCTCGGCGGGCGTTGCGCAGCGCGTTCACCACGAGGTTGGTGAGCAGGGCCGCTTCCATCCCCTGGCCCATTCCGTTGGTCACGGTGAGCGTGAGGTGGTGCGCCGAGACCGACCAGTCGAAGTTGTCGCCGAAGATCGCGTACGCGGGCTCCAGGTGGGCGCCCAACGCGAATTCGGGACGCACCACCGAGCGACCGGGCAACAGCTGCCACTGCATCTCGGCGGCGAGAGTGAGGCGGGCGGACCGGCGTGCGAGGAGGTACAGATCGGTGTCGCGTTCGGCGACCAGGATCTCGTGGCCGAGCGCCTCGCAGATGCGCTGCATCTCCATCAGGTCGTCCGGGGCGCAGCGCTCTTCGGGAACGGCAATGGTGAGAACGCCCATCCGGTCTCCCCGGACGGTCACCGGCAGATGTACGGTCGCCGCGCCCTGCACGACCCGTGACTCGACATAGGGTTCCTGGGCGCCGAAGGCCCTGCCCTGCGGACTGCTCTGGAGGGACACCGGCTCGGTGGTGAACGGCATGTCCTCCACCATCTGGAGGGTGGTCAAGCCGTAGTCGGCGAGCCGCAGTTCCGCCCGCTCGACCCCGAACTGTTCCCGCAACGCCCCCGTCACGACATCGAGCAACAAATGGGGTGCCGCGTTGCGCAGCGCCCGCTCGACGGCAGCGAATCTGTCCACGTGATCCTGCTTCTCGTTAAGCCACGCCGAAATAAGAGCCCGGCTGACAGCGCCCCCGGTCCGTCGGCCTTCGGCGTAGGGGGGCATGCACACTCAGTCCAACACGGCGCGCCCGAAGAGTCACTCCGGTGGCTGGGGCTGTCAGGTTCGGGCGAATGCCTGGCTGAAGCCGGGCAACCCCCCACATCGTACGATGCACGGAGACAACTATTTCCCCACAGCAAGAAAATTTGGGCTAACGCACATGCCTGCCAGATGCCGGGGCAGGGGCCGTACGAGGAAGCGTCGTTCCGCTAGGGGAGGTAGGGATATGTCACTGATCTCTGAACAGGTTGCCGGGATCGCACGAGAGGACGAGATGCCGGCCTCGGGCGAGACGTCCGCGGCCGATAGTGCGCTGCCGTGGATAGAGGACACGGACAAGGTGGCCCCGAAGGATGCTCGGGCGCTGTCGAAGATGTTCTTCGACCGGCTGCAGACCTTGGAAGAGGGCACGCGCGAATACCAATACGCACGCAACACCCTTATCGAGATGAACCTGACCCTCGTGCAGTTCGCGGCCCGCCGGTTCCGCAACCGGGGCAGCGGCGACATGGAAGAGATCATCCAGGTCGGCACGATCGGCCTCATCAAGGCCATCGACCGGTTCGACCTCAGCCGCGAAGTCGAGTTCGCCACCTTTGCCGTCCCTTACATCCTCGGCGAGATCAAGCGGTTCTTCCGGGACACCACCTGGGCCGTGCATGTACCGCGCAGGCTCCAGGAGCTGCGCGTGGAACTCGCCAAGGCGAAGGAAGAGCTCGCCACCCGTTCGGACCATGAACCGACCGTCAGGGAACTCGCCGATTACCTGTCCATCAGCGAGGAAGAGGTCATAGAGGGCATTGTCGCCTCGAACGGCTACACCGCCGGTTCCCTGGAGGCGCCGAGCGACGGTGGTGACAGCGCGGCCACACCGACGCGCACCCTGGCCGATGTGATGGGTGAATCGGATCCGGCCATGGAGACGGTCGAGAACCTGCACACGCTGGCACCCCTCCTCGACGAGCTCGACGACCGGGAGCGCCGCATCCTTGAACTGCGCTTCGGCCAGGAGATGACCCAGTCGCAGATCGGCGCCGAACTCGGCGTCTCACAGATGCACATCTCCCGCCTTCTCACCGGCACCCTGACCAAGCTCCGCTCCGGAATGCTGGCCTGACGCCGACACCTTCGATTTCGCGGTGGTGGCCCCTCGCCGGCTCGGGCGTGGGGCCACCATCCCGGCGCTCGCCGCGCCCACGCACGCCAGGGCCACCCACTGCACGAGGCCCAGGTCCTCACCAAGGACCAGCACCCCGGCCAGGCCGGCGCTCGCGGGTTCCAGGCTGGTCAGAACGCTCACCGTGCGCACCGGCAGGCGCCTCAGGGCTGCCAGCTCCAGTGAGTAGGGGATGACCGCCGACAGCACGGCCAGCGCGGTGCCCAGCAGCAGAATCCGAGGGGCGAGCAGCTCGGCACCCGCGTCCGCCACACCCAGCGGCAGCGTCAGGACAGCCGCCCACGTCACCGCAAGTGCCAGCGGACCGCCTCCCGCGCTCCGGGCTCCCGCCTTCTTGCTCAGCAGCAGATAGGCGGCCATGGATGCCCCTGCGGCCAGGGCGAACAGCATTCCCGGGAGGGAAGAGCCGGTGCCGTGGGGAACGTGGAAGAGATACACGCCGCATCCGGCCAGGACGGCCAGGGCCACGTCACGCCGACGACGCGAGGTGAGCACTGCCAGAGCTATCGGGCCGAGAAGCTGGAGGGCGCTGGCAAGTCCCAGGGGCAGCAGGAGCAGTGCGGGGTAGATCAGGTTCATTCCGGCGATGGCCGTCCCGAAGGCGAGGACCAGGGCCACGTCGGTACGGCTGCGCGGCAGCGCGGGCCTGTACAGGAGCAGCAGGAACACCGCGGCCAGGCCCAGGCGCATGGTCACAGCCCCCGGCGCGCCTACCGCGCCCGCGAGTTGCTTGCCCAGGGCCTGCCCGAACTGGAGGCTCAGCACGCTGCCGAGCATCAGCGCGGGTGCAGGAAGCTTCGTCATGCCTCCAGGCTCAGCGCCACGAACGTACACGTCCAGCAAATGAATGTGCAGGCAACCGTTTAGGCTCGCCTACATGATTGACCATCGGCTGTACGTCCTTCAGGCACTCGCCGAGCACGGCACGGTCACCGCGACGGCCGGGGCGCTGCACCTGACTCCCTCGGCCGTCTCGCAGCAGCTGCGTCTCCTTGCCCGCGATCTGGGGGCGGAGCTGTTGCGGCCCGAGGGGCGGCGCGTGCGCCTGACACCGGCCGCTCACATCGTGCTCCGGCACGCCGACGCGCTGCGGGTGCAATGGGAGGCGGCCCAGGCGGAGCTGGCCAAGGAGGGCTCGAGCACCCGGGGCACGCTGCGCATGAGCGGGGTGTCCTCGGCGCTTGCCGCGCTCGGCGCTCCGGCTGCGGCCGCTCTGCGCGAGACACACCCTCTGGTGGAGTCGCTGATCGTCGAGGAGGAGAGCGCCGAGTGCTATCGGATGCTCCTTGCGGACGAGACGGACGTGGCCCTGGTGCTGCCAGGACCCGACGCGCCACCGGTCACGGACACCCGCTTCGAGCAGACACCGCTGCTGACCGACCGGCAGGACCTGCTGGTCCCCGACGGGCACCGGCTCGCCCGGCCCGAGGGAGTCGAACTCGCGGAAGCCGCCGGGCAGTCATGGATCGTGAAGAAGCCGAACAACGACACGTACCCGCTGGTGATGGCGGCGTGCACGGCTGCAGGTTTCACTCCCCGCATCACCCATCAGGTCAAGGAGTGGTACGCGGTCTCCTCGCTGGTCGCTGAAGGATTCGGCATCTGTCTCATGCCAAGGATCGTGCCGCTCCCCCGCCATGCGGTCACGCGGGTCCCATTGCGGGGCACGCCGGTTCCCTCGCGCCGGTTCCTGACCGCCGTGCGGCGCGGCAGCGCGGCACATCCTCTGGTGGCGGCCGGCCTGCACGCTCTGCGCGAGGCAGCCGCGGCCCACGGCGGGCCGTCGACAGAGACCTGACGCACACCCTCACTTGCCCGGCACCCGGTGCACGTACCTCCGCCCTCCGCAGGGGAAGGCCGTCGAGGGGGGCGGGCCCCCACACGCCCGGCGCGGCCGCCCCAACGCCGCCGGCGGGACCGCGCGAGGCCCCCCCCCCCCCCCGGGGGCCCCCACCGTCGAAAGCATGGGCCCCCCACCAGGAAA
>NZ_JBHTSF010000116.1:0-28654 GCF_042795295.1 Streptomyces sp. NPDC056486 | reverse complement strand
GTGGTCTCGGAGGCCGCGGGGGTGTTCGTCGCGGGGTGCGCGGCGGCCCCCCCCCCCGCCGCCCCCCCGCCCCGCGGCTCGCGGCCCCCCCCGCCCCCCCCGCCGGGGGGCGCCCCCATCGGCGTGCGAGGGATTACGACGAATTACGACGGATCACGAGTGCGTACGGAGCAGTGTCCTCATCGTCCGCATGGCGACCGACAGATTCGCCAGGTCGAACGCGTCCGAGCTCTGGATCTCGTCCAGGGTCGACCGCGACCGGCTCAGGATCGCCGCGTTCTTCTCCTCCCAGGCCTTGAACCGCTGCTCGGGAGTGTCCTCGCCGTTCCCTACGGCAAGGACGTCGGCCGTCAGGGCGGCGTGCGCCGCGTACAGGTCCTCGCGGATCGAGGCGCGCGCCATCGACTGCCAGCGGTCGGCCCGCGGCAGCTCGATGATGCGGTCCATGAGCTGGGTGATCCGCAGCCGGTCGGCGAGGTCGTAGTAGACCTCGGCGACGGCCATCGGCTGCTTGTCCGTGCGGTCGGCGATCGCCACGATGTCGAGCGACGGGAAGGCCGACGAGAACCCGGCGACGCGCTGGGCCAGTTCGTCGGGGACGCCCGCGCCCACCAGCTCGTCGCGGATGCCCTGGTACCACTCCAGGTCGGAGCCGCTCAGGAGCTTCGGCAGCTCGGTCCAGACCTCGGCGACACCCTCGCTGAAGAAGTCGATGGTCTCGGCGAGCTGGAGCGGCTGCGGCCGGTTGTTGAGCAGCCAGCGCGTGCCACGCTCGACCAGGCGGCGCGAGTGCAGCCGGATACGGGTCTGGACATCGGCCGCCACGACGTTGTCGAGCGCCTCGACCGCGTCCCAGACCTTGCTCAGACCGAAGATCTCGCGGGCCGCGAGCTGCGCCCGCACGATCTCCTCGAGCGAGGCCCCGGTCTCCTCACGCAGACGGTGCAGGAAGGTCGAACCACCCGTGTTCACCGTGTCGTTGACCAGGACCGTGGTGATGATCTCGCGGCGCAGCGCGTGCCCGTCGACCTGCTCCGGGAACTTCTCCCGCAGCGCCTCGGGGAAGTACGCGTGCAGCAGCCTGCGCAGGTAGTCGTCGTCCGGGAGCGTCGTCTGGATCAGCTCGTCGGCCGCCGTGATCTTCGTGTACGCGAGGAGCACGGCGAGCTCGGGCTGGCTGAGCCCACGTCCTGAGCTCAGGAGTTCACGGATCTGCCGGTCGCTGGGCAGGAACTCCAGGTCCCGGTTCAGGTGGCCCTGCTTGCCGAGCCTGCGCATGAAGCGCTGGTGGGCGTGGAGGAGGGACGGGGACTGGGCGACCGCGTTCGACAGGGCGGTGTTCTGCGCGTAGTTGTTGCGCAGGACCAGGGTCCCGACCTCGTCGGTCATCGCGGCGAGGAACTTGTTGCGCTGCTTGACGGTCATGTCGCCGTTGGCGACGACCGCGTTGAGCAGGATCTTGATGTTCACCTCGTGGTCGGAGGTGTCCACGCCCGCGCTGTTGTCGATGGCGTCGGTGTTGATACGCCCACCGGTCCGCGCGAACTCGATGCGGCCCAGCTGGGTCAGACCGAGGTTGCCGCCCTCGCCGACGACCTTGACGCGCAGATCGGCGCCGTTGACGCGGATCGAGTCGTTCGCCTTGTCGCCGACGTCGCTGTTCGACTCGACCGACGACTTCACGTACGTACCGATGCCGCCGTTCCACAGCAGGTCGACCGGCGCCTGCAGGATGGCCTTCATCAGGTCGGCCGGGGTCATCTTCGCGACGCGCGTCTCGATGCCGAGTGCCTCACGGATGTGGGCGTTCAGCTGGATCGCCTTGGCGCTGCGCGGGAAGATCCCGCCGCCCGCGGAGAGCAGCTCCTTGTTGTAGTCCGCCCAGGAGCTGCGCGGCAGCTCGAAGAGGCGGCGGCGCTCGGCGTACGAGGTGGCGGCGTCCGGCCTCGGGTCGATGACGATGTGCCGGTGGTCGAAGGCGGCCACCAGGCGGATGTGCTCGGAGAGCAGCATGCCGTTGCCGAACACGTCACCGGACATGTCGCCGACGCCGACGACCGTGAAGTCCTCGGTCTGGGTGTCGGTGCCCAGCTCCCGGAAGTGCCGCTTGACGGACTCCCAGGCGCCGCGGGCGGTGATGCCCATGCCCTTGTGGTCGTAACCGGCGGAGCCGCCGGAGGCGAAGGCGTCACCGAGCCAGAAGTTGTAGGACTGGGCGACCTCGTTCGCGATGTCGGAGAACGTCGCCGTGCCCTTGTCGGCCGCGACCACGAGGTACGTGTCGTCCTCGTCGTGGCGCACGACGTCGGCCGGCGGCACGACCTCGCCCGCGACCAGGTTGTCGGTGATGTCGAGCAGCGCCGAGATGAACGTCTTGTAGCAGGCCACGCCCTCGGCCAGCCACGCGTCGCGGTCCACGGACGGGTCGGGCAGCTGCTTGGCGACGAAGCCGCCCTTGGCGCCGACGGGCACGATGACGGTGTTCTTCACCATCTGCGCCTTGACCAGGCCGAGGATCTCGGTACGGAAGTCCTCACGCCGGTCGGACCAGCGGAGCCCGCCGCGGGCGACCTTGCCGAAGCGCAGGTGCACGCCCTCGACGCGCGGCGAGTACACCCAGATCTCGTACGCCGGACGCGGCGCGGGGAGGTCGGGGATGGCCTGCGGGTCGAACTTCATGGAGACGTAGTTGTGCGGCTTGCCGCCCTCCGCCTCCTGGAAGAAGTTCGTGCGCAGCGTCGCCTTGATGACGGTGAGGAAGGACCGCAGGATCCGGTCCTCGTCGAGGGACGCGACCTGGTCGAGCGCCCCGTCGAGCTCCTCCATGAGCCCGTCGGTCAGCTCGGTCCCGGCGCGCTGACGGTCCGGGGACATCCGCGCCTCGAAGAGCGAGACGAGAAGGCGGGTGGTGTGGACGTTGTTGAGGAGGGTGTCCTCCATGTAGTCCTGGCTGAAGGTGGAGCCCGCCTGGCGCAGGTACTTGGCGTAGGCGCGAAGGACCATCGCCTGCCGCCAGTTGAGCCCGGCCCGCAGGACGAGCGAGTTGAAGCCGTCGACCTCGGCCTCGCCGGTCCAGGCGGCGGCGAACGCCTCCTGGAAACGCTCGCGGCCGTCGTCGCCGAGGTAGTCGCCGTTGCCGTTCTGCGTCTTGGGCATGCGGAGCCCGAAGTCGTAGATCCACGCGTTCGTACGGTCCGTGCAGCGCAGCTCGTAGGGGCGCTCGTCGGTGACTTCCACGCCAAGGCGCTGAAGCACCGGCAGGACGGCGGAGAGCGAGACCTGGCCGCCGGAGCGGTAGATCTTGAAGCGGCGCTCGCCGGGGGCGGCGCCCACCGGCTCGTACAGGCTCAGGGCGAAGTCCTCGCGCCCCTGCTTCAGCTGCTCGAGGTGCTGGAGGTCGGCGACGGCGGCGCGCGGCGTGTGGTCCGCCTTGTAGCCCTCGGGAAAGGCGCCCGAGTAGCGGCGGAGCAGCTCGGCGGCGCGCTCCTCGCCGCACTCTGCGGTCAGCGCCTCGCCGAAGCCGTCGGCCCAGGAGCGTGCGGCCTCGACGAGCCGGGCCTCGATGCGGTCGGTGTCGGCGTCGGTGAGCTGCGGAAGCCCGCCGCCCGGCGCGACACGGACCACGAAGTGCAGCCGGGAGAGGATCGACTCCGTGTTCCAGGCGGTGAAGTCGACGCTGTCGCCGCCGAGCTCCTCCTTGAGGATGTCGATGATCCGCAGGCGTACGCCGGTGGTGTAGCGGTCACGCGGCAGGTAGACGAGCGCCGAGTAGTAACGGCCGTACTCGTCCTTGCGCAGGTAGAGCCGGAGCCGACGGCGCTCCTGGAGATAAAGGACGGATGTGACGATGGAGCGCAGCTCGTCGGGCGGGGTCTGGAAGAGCTCGTCGCGCGGGTAGGTCTCCAGGATCTGGAGCAGGTCGCGGCCGTCGTGGCTGTTGGGCGAGAAGCCCGCGCCCTTGAGGACTTCCTGGACCTTGCGGCGGATGACCGGCACGCGGCGCACGGACTCGGTGTACGCGGCGGACGAGAAGAGCCCGAGGAAGCGCCGCTCGCCGACGACGTTGCCCTCGGCGTCGAACTTCTTCACGCCGACGTAGTCGAGGTAGCTGGGCCGGTGCACGGTGGCACGGCTGTTCGCTTTGGTGAGAACCAGAAGCTTGTGCTCACGGGCCTTCGCGCGGGCGTCCGCGGGCAGTCGGCTGAAGGAGGGGCTGACCGGATGGTCCTCCTCCCCGTCGTGCTTCGGGTCGGCGCGCAGGATGCCGAGGCCGGTGCCGGGCACCGCGGCGAGCGAGTCGTCGTCCGTCAGGTTGTACTCACGGAAGCCGAGGAAAGTGAAGTGGTTGTCGGCGAGCCAGCGCAGGAGCTCGCGCGCCTCACCGACCTCCTGGTCGCGCAGGTCGTCAGCGGTCGGCTCGGTGGGCAGCTCATCGGCGATGCGCAGCGCGGCATCGCGCATCTTCTCCCAGTCCTCGACGGTCTCGCGCACGTCGGAGAGGATCCGCAGCAGATCGACGCTGATCTGCTTCAGGTCCGCGCGGTCGGTCTCGCGGTCCGTCTCGACATGGATCCAGGACTCGGTGACCGCGTCGTGCGGGCGCTCCGTGCCCGGGTCCGTCAGGACCTCAAGGAGCTTTCCGGTCAGATCCCGTCGTACGACGACCTGGGGGTGGATGACGACATGGATGCCGCGCCCCTGCCGCGAAAGCTCATTGGTGACCGAGTCGACAAGGAAAGGCATGTCGTCGGTGACCACCTCGACGACGGAGTGGCTGCACGTCCAGCCGTTCTCCTCGACGGTCGGCGTGTGCACGCGGACATTGGCCGTGCCCTGCGGGCGGTTCTCGGCAAGACGGTAATGGGAAAAAGCTGCTCCGAAGACGTCGACCGGGTCCCGGTCGGCAAGGTCCTCCGGGGCCGTGTGCAGGTAGTAGCGCTGGAGGAACGCAAGAGCCATGTCCTGGTCGGTCGTGGCCTCGTCGCCCTTCGACCCGGTCGGTGCGCCACTCGGTAGGCGGCCACCGGCCGGGCTGTTCTCAGCTACCCGGGCCGCCCGTGTGAGCAACTCGGCTTTGGCTTCGTCCAGCTTGTTCTGCATTGTCCTCTGACTCCTGTCGCGCGCCGTT
Organism: Streptomyces sp. NPDC056486; assembly: GCF_042795295.1. Classification (NCBI taxonomy): domain Bacteria; kingdom Bacillati; phylum Actinomycetota; class Actinomycetes; order Kitasatosporales; family Streptomycetaceae; genus Streptomyces; species Streptomyces sp. NPDC056486. Next base: position 23,526 of record NZ_JBHTSF010000116.1, on the reverse strand, counting down.
GCGTGACGTAGAAGGAAATGATCCGACGTAACGCCACGACGCGGGGTCTCCGGTCGAAGTCGACGTTATGCCGCGGTGAGAGATGAGCGGGCGGTTATCCGCCATTTTCAGCGGTTTCGCTGATCGATGGCTGGGAATAGTGGGCTGTCCGCACCGCGAAGAAGCGTCAGCGACGCCCCGGGCACGGATGTCCTCCGTGTTCCCCGGGCGCAGGGCGGGGGCGTAGACGCCCCCGCGGGATATCGCGCTGATCACGGGTCAAGGCTATCGCCCTCCACCCGGGACTCGTCATGAGCCGCTTCTGTACAAATCCAGAGGTGGAACTTTGACACTCTGCACAGGAACTATCGCGCCATCCGTCAACGTCCCGCCCCCTTGGCAAACCGGACGCACGGATGCACGTTGAGCGGGACGGACAGACAGCAACGGACAGACAGCAACGGACAGCGCGCGACGGACCGGATCCGGTCCGCCCACGATTGGGGAGCGAGCACCGATGGCAGCCAAGATCCTGATAGTGACCGGTGACGCGGCGGAGTCGCTGGAGGTCATGTACCCCTACCAACGGCTGCGCGAGGAGGGGTACGACGTCCACATCGCCGCCCCCGCCCGCAAGAAGCTGCAGTTCGTGGTGCACGACTTCGAGCAGGGCTTCGACACGTTCACGGAGAAGCCGGGCTACACATGGCCCGCGGACCTCGCCTTCTCCGAGGTCGATCCCGGCCAGTACGTCGCCCTGGTGATCCCCGGCGGCCGGGCCCCGGAGTATCTGCGCAACGACCCGGAGCTCCGCAAGATCCTCAAGTCCTTCTTCGACGCGGACAAGCCGATCGCGCAGATCTGCCACGGCCCGCTCCTGACGGCGGCGATCGGCGGCCTGAGCGGCCGCAGGGTCACGGCGTATCCGGCCCTTGAGCTGGACATGCAGACGGCGGGCGCGACGTTCCAGGACGCGGAGGTGGTGGTCGACGGCATGCTGGTCTCGGCCCGTTCTTGGTCGGACCACTCGGGCTGGATGAGGGAGTTCCTCACCGTGCTGCGGGCGAAGGCGCCTGTCACCTAGGCGGGGTGGCCTGGGCGGTGTGACCTGGGGGCGGGGTGGCCTGGGCTCGGCGGTTCAGGCTGCCAGCCGCTCGGCCACCTCCACGGCCTCGGCGAGGCTGTCGACCACCGGAACCTCGACGCCGACCGCCTCCAGGCTGGCCCTGCTGTGCGAGCCCCCGGTGTAGAGCACGGCCTGCGCACCCACGTGCGCCGCCGCCACGGCATCGTCGACGGCATCACCGATGACCACGATCCGCTCGGCGGCGGCCACCCCTTCCAGGGCCGCGAGGTGGCGCACCATTCGCTCGGCCTTGCCGGCGTGCGAGGTGTCCATGCGCCCGTCGATGCGCACGAAGTGCTCCTCGATCCCGTGCCGCCGCACGATCGGCACGAGGTGCTCGTGCGGCGCGAGCGAGAGCAACGACTGCGTGCGCCCGGCTGCCCGGCGCCCCGCGAGCAGCTCGGCCGCACCGTCGGCGAGGCCGCACGCCTCGGCGCGCGCCCAGTAGTGCTTGTGGAACACGGCGTCCATGACCTGCCACTCGGCGTCCGTGGGAAGGCGTCCCATCAGCCGTTCGTAGAAGAGGGGGATGGGGACGCAGTACAGATCCCGGTACCGCTCCAGCGTGATCGGGTCGAGCCCGATCTCCGCGAACGAGGCGTTCGTCGACTCGATCACCGCATGAATGTCATGCAGCAGAGTCCCGTTCCAGTCCCACACGATGTGCGCCCCGCGCTGAAGCTTCCCCATGAGGAAACGGTACCCGCGCCCCACACGGGCCCACTCCTGGATTGTTCATCCAGGGGTGCACGCGGGGCAATCGGGCGGGTGGGCGGGAGAGCTTGTTCGTTCAGAGGTCCATGCGGGGTGAACGGGCGGGTCGGCGGGAGAGGCCCGTTCGCCCAGAGGCAGATGCGGCCCCACCGCCCCAGCCCCGCAGGGACCGATCAGATCAACCCCGAAATCTCCTGCGTGGCAAACCAAAGCAGCTCATGATCCTCAACCCCGTCCACGAGGGCCCCCGCATCCCGGTCCCCCTCATCCGCAGCCCCCAGCACCCCCACAGCCGCAGCAACATCCGCCACAGCGTCCTCCGCATCCACATGCACAGCGGCAACCTTCTTCAGCCCCAAGGCCCCGGTGACCCGCACCTCACCGACCTCAAGCTCATCCGCCCCCGGATCAACCGCCCCGTCCGCCACATCCGCAACCAGCACGACGCGCCGCCGAGCAGCCCCCGCATCCTCGGCGAGCAACCGCAAAGAAGAGAGCGCCGCCCGCCCAAGGGCGGCGTATTCCAGCTCCTCGACGTCGTCCGAGGCGTACCACTCACGCAGCGCGGGCGTCACGGCATAGGCGGTCAGCGGCCCGGGACCCAGCTCGCCCGCCTTGTACACCTCGGCGAGGCGGCTCAGGGTCAGGGGAACGTAGACGCGCATGACGGCCCGCTTTCACAGTCGGAAACACAGAATCGGAAGGACAGCACCGGAAGGCCGGAGGGTCAAAGATCAGACCCCCAGAATACGCGCGGGAGTCCCCCTTCGAGCTGCGCCCCGTACCCACCCCCCACGTCACCCGACACCCCCGTCCTTCACCCGGCACACCCCAGCGCCCCCAAGGAATCGGACGCCCCCGACCACCCTGATAGGTGACTCCCCCGTCCCCGCTCCGGCCTACGGCGCACCCTTGCGGCCCCCGCCTCCGCCCCCGTACAAGATCTCCGACGGAAGTTACCAGCCAGTACCGGAGGCGACACGGCATGCAAAAGGTGATGACCAGGCCCCGCACCCGCCCGATGACCACCCGCCCACCGGGCCGCACGGACACCCGCCGCCCCACGGCGGCCAAAGCGGCCACGGCAGCCACAGCGGCACGTACAGCGGCTCGCCCCCTCAGGACCCCGCCCCAGCCCCCACCGCACCCCACAGAGCTCTTCACCGAGCGCCTGCTCCTGGTGCTCAGCGGCCAGAAGCCGGTCCACTGGGCGGCCCGCCACATCGCGCACACCGCCTTCGACGACGTGACCCGCCTCGCCGAGCTCGCCCCGCTGAACGTGAACGGCCGACGCCCCACGATCCACCGGATCGGCCACTACGAACCGCGCCCCGGGGTCTACGAGGTCTTCGCGAGGATCGGTACGGGACCCACCCTCAGGGCCTTGGCCTTCCGCCTGCACCTGGGAGCGGACCAGCGGTGGCGCTGCACGGCAGTGGAGGTAGGCGCCCCGGCCGCCACATAGCAACGCAAAGCCCAACGCAGAACTCGACGCAGAACCCAACGCAAAGGGCCGAGCGCACCTCTCGGCGCCCGGCCCCAGCAATCCCACTAAAGCGTCCCGCGACTACTTCTTGCGGCGACGCCCGCCCTTCTGAGCCTTGCGCCGCTCCGCGCGGGTCGTGCCGTCCGAGTCGGACCGCCCACCCGCGTCCTCGGTCTCGAAGTCCCCCTCGTCGACCCCACCCTCGGCGTTCGGCGCCTGGAAGTGGAGACGGTCGGGACGCTGCGGAGCGTCAAGCCCCTTGGCGCGGATCTCGGGACGGCCGCCCCCGGCCGGAACGGCGTCCTTCTTGTCCAGCGAGGTCTGCTGGGCGGCATCCGTCACCGGAACCTCCTCGACCTGCTGCTCGACCTGGACCTCCAGGTTGAACAGGTAGCCGACGGACTCTTCCTTGATGCCGTCCATCATGGCGTTGAACATGTCGAAGCCCTCGCGCTGGTACTCGACCAGCGGGTCCTTCTGCGCCATGGCACGCAGGCCGATGCCCTCCTGGAGGTAGTCCATCTCGTAGAGGTGCTCGCGCCACTTGCGGTCGAGGACCGAGAGGACCACGCGCCGCTCGAGCTCACGCATGATCTCGGAGCCGAGCTGCTCCTCACGCGTCTCGTACTGCTGGTGGATGTCGTCCTTGATGGCCTCGGAGATGAACTCGGCGGTCAGACCCGCACGGTCGCCCGCGTCCTCCTCCAGCTCCTCGATGGTGACCTTCACCGGGTAGAGCTGCTTGAAGGCGCCCCACAGCCGGTCCATGTCCCACTCCTCGGCGAAGCCCTCGGCGGTCTCCGCCGAGATGTACGCGTCGATCGTGTCGTCCATGAAGTGCGTGACCTGGTCCTGGAGGTTCTCGCCCTCCAGGACGCGGCGGCGCTCGCCGTAGATGACCTCGCGCTGGCGGTTGAGGACCTCGTCGTACTTCAGGACGTTCTTACGCGTCTCGAAGTTCTGCTGCTCGACCTGCGACTGGGCGGACGCGATCGCGCGCGTCACCATCTTGTTCTCGATCGGCACGTCGTCCGGGACGTTCGCCATGGCCATCACGCGCTCGACCATCTGCGCCTTGAAGAGCCGCATCAGGTCGTCGCCGAGCGAGAGGTAGAAGCGGGACTCACCGGGGTCGCCCTGACGGCCGGAACGACCGCGCAGCTGGTTGTCGATGCGCCGCGACTCGTGCCGCTCGGTACCGAGGACGTAAAGACCACCCAGGTCCTTGACCTCCTCGAACTCCGCCTTCACGGAACGCTCGGCCTTCTCGAGGGCGGCGGGCAGCGCGGCGGCCCACTCCTCGACGTGCTCGACGGGGTCGAGGCCGCGCTGGCGCAGCTCCGCCTCGGCGAGGTCGTCGGGGTTGCCGCCGAGCTTGATGTCGGTGCCTCGTCCGGCCATGTTCGTGGCGACGGTGACGGAGCCCTTGCGGCCGGCCTGGGCGATGATCGGCGCCTCACGGTCGTGCTGCTTCGCGTTGAGCACTTCGTGCTGGACGCCGCGCTTGGAGAGCTGCTGGGAGAGGTACTCCGACTTCTCCACGGAGGTCGTGCCGACCAGGATCGGCTGGCCCTGCTCGTGCTTCTCGGCGATGTCGTCGACGACGGCGGCGAACTTCGCGACCTCGGTGCGGTAGATCAGGTCCGACTGGTCGGCGCGGACCATGGGCCGGTTCGTCGGGATCGGCACGACGCCCAGCTTGTAGATCTGGTGGAACTCGGCGGCCTCGGTCATGGCCGTACCGGTCATGCCGCAGAGGCCGGAGATTTCCTTGCCCTCGTGGTCCTTGCGCTTGTAGAGGCGGAAGAAGTTCTGAAGGGTGATGGTGGCCAGGGTCTGGTTCTCGTCCTTGATGTCCACCCCTTCCTTCGCCTCGATCGCCTGGTGCATGCCCTCGTTGTAGCGGCGGCCGGCGAGGATACGGCCGGTGTGCTCGTCGACGATCATGACTTCGCCGTCGATGACGACGTAGTCCTTGTCGTTCTTGAAGAGTTCCTTGGCCTTGATGGCGTTGTTCAGGTAACCCACGAGCGGCGTGTTCACCGACTCGTACAGGTTGTCGATGCCCAGCCAGTCCTCGACCTTGGAGACACCGGGCTCGTGGATGGCGACGGTGCGCTTCTTCTCGTCGACCTCGTAGTCCCCGGTCTCCTCGATGCCCTTGAGGGTGTTGCCGGGCTCGCCCTTGGAGAGGCGGGTGACCAACTTGGCGAAGTCGCCGTACCACTTGGTGGCCTGGTCGGCGGGGCCGGAGATGATCAGCGGCGTACGGGCCTCGTCCACCAGGATCGAGTCGACCTCGTCGACGATCGCGAAGTTGTGGCCGCGCTGCACCAGTTCGTCCTTCGCCCACGCCATGTTGTCGCGCAGGTAGTCGAAGCCGAATTCGTTGTTCGTGCCGTACGTGATGTCGCTCGCGTACTGCTCGCGGCGCTGGGCCGGGGTCATATTGGCGATGATGCAGCCGACGGACAGACCCAGGAACTTGTGGACGCGGCCCATCATCTCGGAGTCGCGCTCGGCCAGGTAATCATTGACCGTGATCAGGTGCACGCCCTTGCCCGACAGGGCGTTGAGGTACGCGGGAAGGGTGCCGACGAGGGTCTTGCCCTCACCGGTCTTCATCTCGGCCACATAGCCGAGGTGCAGCGCGGCGCCACCCATCATCTGGACGTCGTAGTGCCGCTGGCCGAGGACGCGCTTGGCGGCCTCACGCACCGTGGCAAAGGCTTCGGGGAGGAGGTCGTCAAGGGTCTCGCCGTCGGCGTAACGCTCCTTGTACTCCTCGGTCAGCGCGCGCAGCTCGGCGTCGGAGAGGCTGACAAAGTCCTCTTCGATGGAGTTGACCTGGTCCGCGATGCGGTGCAGCTTGCGCAGGATCTTGCCTTCGCCTGCACGCATGATCTTCGAGAGGACGGACACGAGGGTTGGTCTCCTTGCCGGTCGGGCCTGGCATGGTCGGTTTACTCATAGGGCAACGGCCATCGTAAGCGAGGAGCGGCCCGCGCCGGGAGGTCTGCCGATACGTCAACGGACGGGGGGCCTGGAAGGTGCCGGGTTGTGCCGATCAGCGCTCGGCGAAATGCGGGTGAAAGGTCGCCGAAAAGCACTGGCCTCAGCTCCCTCACCCCCGCAGAATCGCCGAATGGAGCCCGTCACCCTCACCACCGAACGTCTGTGCCTGCGCACCTTCACGCCCGCCGACACGGACGAGACGTACAAAGCCTGCCAGGACGCCGACATCCAGCGCTGGACCACGATCCCCTCGCCCTACGCGCGCGCGGACGCGTCTGGCTTCATCACGCGCATGGTGCCGGACGGCTGGCGCCACGACACGGAGTACACCTTCGCCGTACGTCCCCGGAGCGGCGGCGGCCCCCTGATCGCCGCAGCCAGCCTCCACCACCCGCGCTCGGGCGCCTGGGAGATCGGTTTCTGGACGGCGAAGGAGCACCGGGGCAACGGCTATATGACGGAGATCGTCCTCGCCCTGGCCAGGTGGGCCTTCACCGACCTGGGCTGCAACCGCCTGGAGTGGCGCGCCGAGGTCGGCAACACGGGATCGCGCGCCGTGGTGGAGAAGGCGGGATTCACCGTCGAGGGCACCCTGCGCGGCGCCCTCCTGAACAAGTCCACGCTCCGTGACTGCTGGGTGGGCGCCCTGCTCCCGAGCGACCTCGGCCTGTCGCCGGTCCAGCCGTATCTGCCGGCCCGGGACTGAGGACCGCCCCGGCCGCCGGTCCGTTCACGCGGGCCGCAGGCCACAGGCTTTGTCAGTGCCGCCGCCTATGGTTTCCGGCATGACGAGCCTGCCGCGCCCCGCCATCAGCCTGTCCGCCGACGAGGCCCGCCGTATCGCGCTCCGCGCCCAGGGGTTCCTCGGCGCCCCGGACCGCAGATCCGGCGTGCGGGGCGTGCTGCGACATCTCGGCGCGGTCCAGCTCGACACGATCTCGGTCCTCGCCCGCTCCCACGAGCTCATTCCGTACGCCCGTCTCGGCGCCGTGGGCCGCGAAAGGATCGAGGCGGCGTACTGGGACGGAGCTGCGACGGGCGCGGGCCCCGCCCGGCCGCACGCCTTCGAGTACTGGTCGCACGCCGCGTGCATCCTGCCCATCGAGGAGTGGCCGCACTTCGCCTTCCGCCGCCGCGCCTACCGCACCCGCCCGCACTGGCACCACGACCTGCCCGACGGGGCGTACGACACGGTCATCAAGCAGCTCACCGTCGAAGGCCCCCTCACCGCCACCGAATTGGGCGGCGCGAAGAACAAGGGCGAGTGGTGGGACTGGTCGGACGCGAAGGTCGCCGTCGAGCGCGCGCTGATGTACGGCGAGGTGGTCTGCACCGAGCGCCGCAGCTGGAAGCGGGTGTACGACCTCGCGGAGCGCGCGATCCCGGACACGCTGCTCCATGACGACCTGGACGACGCGGAGTGCCTGCGCCGCCTGGTCCGCCTTGCCGCCCAGTCGCTCGGCGTGGGCACGCGCGCGGACATCGCGGACTATCACCGCCTCAAGGGCGAGCAGTTCGACGCGGTGGTCGCGGACTCAGGGCTCGTCCCGGTGACGGTGGAGGGCTGGGACAAGCCCGCCTGGGCCGACCCGGTGGCCCTGGAGACGACCCCGCGCGGCCGCCACCGCACGACGCTCCTCTCACCCTTCGACTCCCTGATCTGGGAGCGGGCCCGCACGGAGCGGATCTTCGGCTTCACCCACCGCCTGGAGGCGTACGTCCCCAAGCCGAAGCGGATCCACGGCTATTTCGCGATGCCCGTCCTGGCCGGGGGCCAGCTGGTCGGCCGCGTGGATCCCGCCCGTGAGGGCAGCACGCTGGTCGCCAGGCAGGTGTCCCTCGACGGCCCCAAGGCCGTGCCCGCGGTGGCTCAGGCGCTGCGTGAAGCGGCGTCCTGGGTCAACTGCGACTCCGTCCGGGTGGAGCGGGTGAACCGTCCCGAGCTGACCGCCGAGCTGGTCCGCGCCCTGGGCTGAGCCCGAGCCGCGGGCCTCACCGAATCTCGAGGCCTCACCGGATCTCGAGGCCTCACCTGATCTCGAGGATCTTCTCCCGCATCGCGTACACGACCGCCTCCATCCTGGAGTGCAGCTGCAGCTTCTCCAGGATGTTGCGCACGTGGTTCTTCACGGTGTTCTCGGAGATGAACAGCTCCTTCGCGATGTCGCGGTTGTTCATCCCCGTGGCCACCAGTTTCAGCACTTCCAGTTCACGGTCGGTCAGCCGGGGCGCGGGCACCAGCCTGCGCTCGTCGGTGCGCTGGATCATCGACTTGAACTCGGTGAGCAGTTTCGACGCCATGGACGGGCTGATCTGCGACTGCCCGTCGGCCACCGCGCGAATGGCCGTGGCCACCTCGTCCGTGGAGATCTCCTTGAGGAGATAGCCCGTGGCACCCGCCTTGATCGCGTCGTAGAGGTCGGCCTCCTCGTCGCTGATCGTCAGCATGATGATCTTGGCGCTCGGCGCGACCTCCTTGATGGAGGTGCACGCCTCGATTCCGCCGCGCTTGGGCATGCGCACGTCCATCAGCACGATGTCCGGCAGCAGGTCTGCCGCCTTGTCCACCGCCTCGGCGCCGTCGCCCGCCTCCCCGACCACCTGGATGTCCTCCTCGGCCGCGAGGACGATCTCCAGGCCCCGGCGGAAGAGCGCGTGGTCGTCCACCACAAGGACCCTGATGGGTTCCTTGCGCGGTGCGCCCGTGTCCGTGCCGATGCCCGTGCCGCCGTCGGCACCCTCATCCCGCATCGGTCCGAAGCTGTCCGCCATCGTTCCTCCCCCTGAAGGCCATGGCCCGTTGTGCGTTGGCTGCCGCCAACCCGAGGCAGCAGCACACCGGTTGGCCATCTGTGTCCATGATTTCATGCCCGGACGGCCTTGCGGTGCGCGCAGGGGTCGCACGATGGTGCCCCTGGGGGCGCACATGCGCTCCAGAGGCACCATCTCACCCTCGGCCGACCGAGGTCAGCCGCCGAGCGCGCCGCCCCCGCCGCCCGACTCGGGCTGCGCGACCATCGGGTCGGTGTTCAGGCGGATCACGCCGTAGTCGTAGGCGTGCCGCCGGTAGACGACGCTCGGCTCCTTGGTCTCCGAGTCGACGAACAAGTAGAAGTCGTGCCCGACCAGTTCCATCTCGTAGAGCGCCTGGTCGAGCGACATCGGGGCCGCCACGTGGGTCTTCTCGCGGACCACGAGCGGGCCTTCGCCCTGGACCTCCAGAGAGCCGATCCTCTTGACGGGCACGCCTTCCGGCTCCTCGTCACGCGCGATGGTGCCGTCCCCGTTGAGAGTCGCCGCGTCCGGCACCCGCTCGGCCACTTCGGCGGCGGAGAGCCTGCCGGTGCCGCGCCGGTTGTGGCGCTTCTCGTGCTCCTTGCGCAGCCGTGCGTCGAGCTTGGCCGTGGCCAGGTCGAGTGCCCCGTACGGATCGGTTGCCGAGGCCTCCGCGCGGATCACGGGTCCCCGCCCGCGGAGTGTGATCTCCACGCGGTCGGAACGGTCGGCCTGACGGGGGTTGGTTTCCTTGGACACCTCGACGTCCAGGCTGATCACCTTGCCGTCGAGCTTCTGGATCTTCTCCAGGTTCAGCTTCTCGGCCACGTGCTTGCGGAACCGCTCGGGTACCTCGGTCTTGCGGCCCTTGACGACGATGTCCACGCAGAACTCCGTTCCCGGATCGCTCCGCTTCGGCGGCGGAGCATCCCCTTTTTGCACCAGGCCCCGGTGACTCCCGGAGCCTCGGACTCGGTGACTTCCACCTCCTCCTCCCCCGCGAACAAGATCTCCACCCCGACCGGCCCCGGTGTTTGCGAAAAACCCGACGACCGGCATTCCGATATGCGAGGGACGACTTCCGCCATTCCTCACAACTGAAGATATCTCGCCCGGGCGGATGGCGTCACCCTCTACCGCCGCGTACCTCCATTCAGGTGTATCGGCACTCTCACTACCTGCAACGATGCAAGTTCCCAATCAGTTCCGGTTTATTCCGAAAGAATCCGGTGAGGAGGCGACAACAGCGGCAGTGATCGTGTTCTCGCACGTCATTTCACGGGCTGTTACCACCGCGGCTCTTTCTTTACTTTCCGTGTATGCGTCACATATTGCTCGGGCCGCCTCCGCCAATGACGCGCCCGTGGTCATCAGGTCGTCCACGATCACGACCCGGCCGCCGTCGGCGAGGAGCCGCCCGCCACCCGCGGTCACCTCCAGAGCACCCCGGAGATTCGCCTTCCGCTGCCGGGAGTTGAGCCCCGACTGGTCGGCCACGGCACGCCGCTGGCGCAGCACGCAGAGCACCCGGGCCCGCGTCCCGCCCCGCCGCAGCTCACCCGCGGCGGCCAGCGCGACCCGCCGTACCGGATCGTGCCCACGCGCCCGCACGGCCCCGCGAGCCGACGGCACGGGCACGAGCAGTACCGGAGCGTCACCACATACCGGAGCGTCACCACATACCGCAGTGTCACCGTCCCGCAGCTGCAGCCCCGCTCGCACCGCCCCGGCAAGACCCGCGCCCAGCGGCCCCGCGAGCCCCAGAGCGCCCCGCTCCTTGTGCGCGAGCAGCACCGCCCGCACCGCGCCCTCGTAGGGAGCCGCCGCGTGCACCACCGGCAGCCCGGGCGGCCGTGGATCGGGCCGCACCCGGCGCGGCGCGGCACCGCACAGGGCGTCGCCGCACTGAGCGCAGAGCGCCGCGCGAGGCCTGCCACAGCCTCCGCACTCGGCCGGCAGCACCAGATCGGTGAGGTCCTGCCACCACCCCGGCATGCCCACCACTGTGCCAAGCCGCGCGCGACGCTGCCACCCCTGTGGACAACCACCTGTGGATAACTCGGCTGCGTGGAAGAGGCGTTGAGGCGGCGTCACCCCGGACGGAAGTCACCCCGGACGGAACGTCACCCCGGACAGAACATCACCCCGGATAGAACGGCGCCGACCCCTCCTTGACCACCGTCTGCCACTGCGCACCCGTCGGCAGCCGCACGATCCCGTCGTCCGAGTGCGCGAGCAGCGGCTGCCGCTCGTCCTCGGACGCCGCGATCTCCTTCACGCCGGTGAGGCCGGGCAGCGTCGCGCTCGCGGGCACCGATCCGTCGCACTGGACGTACCGCATCTGCTGCACGCCACCGGACTCGCGCCCGACGACCACGAGACGGCTGCCGCCCGCCCACGACATGGCGGTGACCTCCTCCATCTGCGGTGCCGCCCTGCGCAGTTCGACCACCGAGATGACCGGCTGCTCGCCCTTGGCGCCCGTCCGCTCGACCCGGCCGATCTTCAGGGCCTTCTTGCCGTCCTTGTCCTTCACGAGAAGCGCGATCCGTACGCCGTCGGCCGACACCCGCACCGCCTCGATCCGTCCGTCGAGGTTCGAGATCTCGACCGGCAGCGGCTCTCCCGCGCCCTGCTCGAGCCAGAGCAGCCGCGGCCGCTTCGGGTCACGGTCCGCCACCCAGAGGTCGCCACGGCCGTCCCAGCTGGGCGTGGAGAGACCGTCCTCCTCGGACTTGGCCTTGCTGCGCACCTCCGGCTTGCCGAGCGCACTCGGGGAGACCAGCGACCCCATGTACAACGAGCGCCCGTCGAGCGACACCCCGGCCGCCCGCTCCTCGTCCCGCGACACGGCGGCGGAGCGCAGCGGCTGCCCGCCACTGCCCAACTTCCCCTGCACGGGTTCGTCCTTGCCGCCGCCACTGGCCGACATCCGCACAAGACGCCGCTTGTTGTCGATGAGGTACTGGTAGTCAGGCTGGTCCGCGGTGCGGCGCGAGGCGACGGACTCGGCCCGTTCCTTGCTCAGGACGCACAGCTGCGAGCCGTTGCGGCGCTGCAGCTCCACCTCCTCGACGCCGGACGACGTCAGGTCCTGGAGCGTGAAGAGCAGCTGCGCGGCCATCTCGGTGCACCGCTCCTGGTTTATGGGATCGGCCTTCTCGTTCAGCGGCACCGTCAGCTTGCCCTGGTCGTCGGGCGCCAGCGTCTTCGTGCCCGCCTTGAGCCGCGTACCCGTCGGGAAGCGCGTGTCCACGACCTGCTTGAGCCAGGTGGTGGGCCCGTCGAGCACCGCCTTGACGGTCTCCGTCACGGGATCTATTCGCTGGCGTATGTAGACGGGGTCGGCGACGAGGTTCTGGCCGCCACCGGTCGCGGCGGGCGTCGCGGACGCTCCGGACGAACGCGTCGCGAAGTAGTACTTATTGACGGACCAGTAGATCCGCTGGAAGTCGGACTGCCCGAGCACGACCCCCTGCGGGACCCGGTCGATCCGCCACTCCTTGCCGCTCGGCCCGTCCTGCTGGGTGAGGTGGACGCTCTTGTTGTAGGCGTCGTTGTCGAGCTGGTACGCGTGCTCCTTGTCGACCGTGGCGACCGTGCGCCCGGTCAGCGGGAACGAACGGCCGTTCTCGGCGTCCCCGACACTGCCCGATCCGGTGCTCGGTCCGTTCTCGAGCACCGTCGTCCGCAGATCCGGTTTCCAGGTCTTGGACGCTTCCTTGGTCAGATACTTGCGCGCCATTGCGAACTCGGGATCGTCGCTGGTCAGCGCCTCCAGAAAACCCTGGACGATCTCCAGGGGGGCCGCGTCCTCACCCGGCGGCATCGCGTAGACCCGGACCTGCGACTGCGAGTCAGGACGCTGGGAGGCGTCGACCGCCTTGAGGTTCCCGCTGTCGGGCATCGAGGCACAGCCCGCGAGCAGCAGCCCGCAGGAGCCGAACAGCAGACCGGCGCGCAGCGGACGCCGGTGAGTTCGGCGATCGTGGTCAGCGCCCACGAGAGGCCTCCCCTTGCTTGGCGGGATCCGTTTCCGTCGCGTGCGCTTGATCCGTTTCCGTCGCCGGTTCACCGGCTCTGCGGGCCACATCGGGCTCGGGCCCCTCGGACTCGGGATCCTCGGATGCGGGCCCCTCGGACTCATCGCCGCTCGGCACACCGTCGTCCAGCGGTCGCCGCGGGACGACACGCGCCCCGTTCCCCGGCAACGCGGTCGGGTCCGCCGTCGCGGCCGACTGTGCGAGCCGCGGCGCTATCGGCGCCCTCGCGGGGACCGGCGGCGGCACCCGCTCCGACGCCGACGGCTGCGCAGGCACCGTGGCGAGCTTGTTCGCGCCGGCGAGCGGGAGACCCGCGTCGTTCAGGCCACGGTGGCGCCGCGAATCGTCGGGCTCCAGCGGTATCGGCGATCCCCGCAACGGCTCGTCCGCCGTACGCGGCAGCGTAAGACGGAACTGCGAACCACCGCCCGGCTCACCCCACGCCTGCAGCCAGCCACCGTGCAATCGCGCGTCTTCCAGCGCGATGGAGAGTCCAAGTCCGTTACCGCCGGTGGTACGCGCGCGTGCCGGGTCGGCCCGCCAGAAGCGGCTGAACACCCGGGTCGCCTCACCGGGCTTGAGGCCCACTCCGTAGTCCCGCACCGCGATCGCGACCGCACCGCCCGCCACCGCGAGCCGCACCACGACGTCCTGGCCCTCACCGTGCTCCACGGCGTTGACGACCAGATTCCGCATCACCCGCTCCACCCGGCGGGCATCGGCCTCGGCGACCACGGGCTGCTGGTCCCCGACGATCCTGACGTGCGTCCCCTTGCGCTCCGCCAGCGGCTCGGCGCCGCCCACGACGCGTCGTACAACCTCACGCAGGTCTATGGGCTCGGCCTCAAGAGCCGCCGCGCCCGCGTCGAACCGGCTGATCTCCAGAAGATCCGCGAGCAGCGTCTCGAACCGGTCCAGCTGATCGGCGAGCAGCTCGGCCGACCGCGCCGTCACCGGATCGAAGTCCACGCGCGCGTCGTGGATGACGTCGGCGGCCATCCGCACGGTCGTCAGCGGCGTACGCAGCTCGTGCGAGACGTCCGAGACGAACCGCCGCTGCATCCGCGAGAGCTCCTCCAGCTGCTGAATCTTCAGCTGGAGGTTCTGCGCCATCTTGTTGAAGGCCTCACCGAGACGCGCGATGTCGTCCTCGCCGGTGACCTTCATACGTTCCTGAAGGCGGCCGGCGGACAGCCGCTCGGCGATGCCCGCGGCCATCCGCACCGGCGTGACGACCTGGCGCACCACCAGCCAGGCGATGGCGCCGAGCAGCACCACGACGAAGAGACCCGCGGTGGCGAGGGTCGTCCTGACGACGCCGAGCGACTCCTCCTCCTGCGTCAGCGGGAAGAGGTAGTACAGCTGGTAGGGCTTGCCGTTCAGGTCATTCAGACGCTTGCCGATGACCAGGCCGGGCTGGGCGTCACGGCCGTCGTTGAAGACGATCCGGGTATTGCTCTGATACGCCCTGGTGCCCTTGTCGACGCTGTCACGCAGCGACTCGGGCACGCTCTGGATCGGATCCACACCCCCGGAGGCACGCGGCCCGCGCACGCTGGCACCGTCGGCCGTGGACGTCGGGCTCAGCGTCACCACGTTGAACGCGCTCTGACCACCGCTGGAGAGCTGCTCCACCAGGTCGGACATCCACACGGCGGTGGGCGGCGTGGCCCCGCCTTCGGTCGTGCCGCCGCCGCTGTCCTGCCCGGAGCGTGGCCGCGCCGAGTTCGCCTCGTCCTGAGCGGCCCGAAATCCACCGTCGGCCTGGCTCTGCGAGGCCTTCACCTTGGCCTTGAGCAGGCCGTTGTTCACCGAGCTCAGGACGGCGAAGCCCAGCATCAGGACCACGCCGAGCGACATGAGCAGCGTCGTGGCGACGACCTTCAGCTGGATGTTGCGCCGCCACAGCCGCAGAGCGGGCAGCAGCGGACGCCGCACCCAGCGCACGAAGAGCCTCAGGACGGGGCTTCCCTGAACCCCGCCCTGCAACAGCAGACCGCCCTCGAGCAGCCGTCCGTACGTGGAACCGCGCCGCCCGGAGCCTCCAGTCCGCCCCGAGCGGCCACCCGGAGCCCCGGGCGGTGCGGGGGAACTGTCCCGGGTCACGTCAGCTCGGTCCGGCCTTGTAACCGACACCACGGACGGTCACCACGATCTCCGGCCGCTCGGGGTCCTTCTCGACCTTCGAGCGCAGCCGCTGGACGTGCACGTTCACCAGACGGGTGTCGGCCGCGTGGCGGTAGCCCCAGACCTGCTCGAGGAGCACCTCACGCGTGAACACCTGCCACGGCTTGCGGGCGAGCGCGACCAGCAGGTCGAACTCGAGCGGCGTCAGGGCGATCGACTGCCCCTCCCGCTTCACGGAGTGCCCCGCCACGTCGATGACCAGGTCACCGATGGCAAGCTGCTCCGGCGCGGGCTCCTCGGACCTCCGCAGCCGCGCCCTGATGCGGGCCACGAGCTCCTTCGGTTTGAAGGGCTTCACGATGTAGTCGTCGGCGCCGGATTCAAGCCCGACCACGACGTCCACGGTGTCGCTCTTGGCCGTGAGCATGACGATCGGCACCCCGGACTCCGCCCTGATCAGGCGGCACACCTCGATGCCATCACGGCCCGGCAACATCAAATCCAGCAGTACAAGATCCGGCTTTGCCTCCCTGAAAGCGGCCAGCGCCTTGTCGCCATCAGCTACGAACGACGGCTCAAAACCTTCTCCACGCAGCACAATCCCGAGCATCTCGGCCAGTGCGGTGTCGTCGTCGACGACAAGGACTCGTCCCTTCATGCCTGACATCATCCCATTAGCTCATCGATACCTGGCGTGACCTGGCACACAGCTCGCCAAGGCCCCCTGCTGTCACGGGCGAAAGGACACCCTCCTCGGTGACGATCGCCGTCACCAATTCCGGTGGTGTCACATCGAACGCGGGGTTGTACGCCTGGGTCCCCAGAGGTGCCACCGCGATCCCGCCTCCCGCTTCAATTCCGGCCATCGGCACATAGGGTGCCGTGACCTCCGTCACTTCATGACTCGCCCGCTGCTCCACCTCGATGGACGCTCCGTCCGGGGTGTCCGGGTCCACGGTCGTGACCGGTGCCACCACGATGAACGGAACGTGGTGGTAGCGGGCGAGCACCGCGAGCGGATAGCTCCCCACCTTGTTGGCCACCGAACCGTCGGCCGCGATGCGGTCGGCGCCGATCAGTACGGCATCCACCTCACCCGCCGCGAACAGCGACCCCGCCGCGTTGTCCGTAAGCAAGGTGTACGCCATTCCGCTCCGCGCCGCCTCATACGCGGTCAGCCTCGAACCCTGCAGCAAGGGGCGCGTCTCGTCCACCCACAGCCTGCGCAGGCGCCCCTTCCGGTGCGCGGCGAGTGCCACCGCGAACGCCGTGCCCTCGCCTCCGGAGACCAGCGCCCCCGTGTTGCAGTGGGTCAGGATCCGGTGCCCGCCGCCCGGCAGCATCTCGTCGAGCAGCGCAAGACCGTGCACCGCCATCTCCGCGCTGGCCCGGGCGTCCTCCCGGTGCAGCGCCCGCGCGGCGGCCAGAGCCGCGGCGGCAGCCTGCTCCTGATCGGCCCCGCCCACGACCGCCGAGCGGTATGCCGCCCGGGCTCTGCGTACGCCGTACCCGAGGTTGACCGCGGTGGGCCTCGCCCCCGCGATCGCGCCCGCCGCCTCGTCCACGTCGAAGCCGCGTACGGCGGCCAGCGCGACGCCGTACGCACCGGCTATGCCGAGCAGCGGCGCCCCGCGCACCGCCAGCGTGCGGATCGCCTGCACCAGCGCGGGCGCGTCCGTGCACACCAGCTCGGTCTCCTCGCCGGGCAGTCTGGTCTGGTCGAGGAGGACCAGTACGGGGCCCTCCGGCGGCTCGGCCCAGCGGATCGCGGGGATCGCCGGGGTCTTCGCGTCCAGTGGTTGCGCTGCGCTCATCGGGGTTTCGTTCGGCCGTGTGTCCTCGCCTGATTGCGCGTACTGATCAGCCATCCGCCCAGTCTGCCCCGTACCTGACGGACAATTGAAGGTGTGCAGCCCATACGCTGCCCGGACCCCGCAAGGGTGTGCCGTGACACGATGGCTGCCAACCGGCCGCCGCGACCGCGGACGGGCACCGTGAAGGAGCGACGATGAACGACACTCCGGGCTGGGCTTCGCCCGGATCTGCCCCCTCCGACGGACAGGACTCCGGCAAGTCCGGACCTGCCGAGCCCGCGGACAAGCCCGACGGTCCGCCCTCGAAGTGGTCCAAGGAGCAGCCCCCGCCCGCCCAGTGGTCCGCCCCGAGCCCGCCGTCATCCGGCCAGACCCCGCCTCCGCCGCCACCTCCGCCCGGCGGCGGCTGGGGCGGCGGACGCCCCGGCGGCCCCGGACCCGGTGGACCCGGCCCCGGCGGCCCTGGCGGCTACCCCGGCTGGGGCGCCTGGCAGGGCCCGCCGGCCGCCGCCAAACCCGGCGTCATCCCGCTGCGGCCGCTCGGCGTCGGCGAGATCCTGGACGGCGCGGTCTCCACGATGCGTACGTACTGGCGCACGGTGCTCGGCATCTCTCTGGCCGTGGCCGTGTTCACGGAAATCATCGTCATCCTGCTCCAGGGCCTCGTCCTCGACGACAGCGCGAGCACGGACGCCATCGACGACCCGAGCGCGACCGTCGGCGAACTGACCCGCGCCCTGGGCGACACCCTGCTGAGCTCCGGCGTGATCCTGCTGATCACCCTGCTCGGCACGATCGTCGCGACCGCCCTGCTCACGATGGTCACGAGCCGCGCGGTGCTCGGTAAGTCGGTCACCACGGCAGAGGCCTGGCAGGACGCCAAGCCGCAGCTGCCGAGGCTGATCGGCCTGACGCTGCTCCTCCCGCTCATCGGCGCCGCGGTCGTCGCCGTCGGCACCCTGCCCGGCGTACTGATCGCGGTGGCCGGGGCGACCGACGCGGGCATCAGCCTCGCCGTCCTCGGCGGACTCGGTGCCTTGATCGTCGCCATCTGGCTGCTCGTCCGCTTCTCGCTCGCCTCGCCCGCGCTGATGCTGGAGAAGCAGGGCGTGAAGAAGTCGATGACCCGCTCGGTGAAGCTGGTCCGCGGCTCCTGGTGGCGGGTGTTCGGCATCCAGCTGCTCGCCGCGATCATCGCCAACGTAGTGGCGTCGATCATCGTCATCCCCTTCACCCTCATCGCGGGCGCGCTGAGCGGCGACGGCGTCACCGGCTTCCTCGACAGCGGCACCGGCGACCTCGGCTGGACCTTCCTGATCGTCAGCGGCGTCGGCTCGGTCATCGGCTCGATGCTCACGTTCCCGATCACCGCCGGCGTCACGGTCCTCCTCTACATCGACCAGCGGATCCGCCGAGAGGCCCTCGACCTCGAACTCGCACGCGCGGCGGGCCTCCAGGACACCGGCGGATCCAACGCCCCCGGAACTCCCGGAAGCTGACGCGGTGACGGGGGCAGCACTGCACGGGTCGAAGACGGCCGCGTCACTCCTGGCACGCACCGGCGGCGACGACGCCCCGCCGGTGACGATCCCGCGCGCCCCCGCGCGGGAGGCAGCCGAGCGCGAACTGTCCGACCCCGCGTACCACGAGAACGACCCCAGCCTCCTCCAGCGCGCCCTGAACCGCTTCTGGGACTGGGTCGACGACCTGTTCACCGCCGCCTCGGGGGCAACCCCGGGCGGCGCCCTCGGCCTGCTGGTCATCGTCATCGCCGTACTGGCCCTCATCGGGGCCCTCTGGTGGCGCCTGGGCACACCACACCGCGCCCCCACGACGTCCCCCGCCCTCTTCGACGACCGCCCCCGCACCGCCGCGGAACACCGCGCCGCAGCCGAGGCCCACGCCGCCCAGGGCCACTGGAACCAAGCCGTCCAGGAGCGCATGCGGGCCATGGTCCGCTCCCTGGAGGAACGCGCCCTCCTGGACCCCCGCCCCGGCCGCACAGCGGACGAAGCAGCGGCGGAGGCCTCCCGGACCCTCCCGACCCACGCCACCGAACTCCACACGGCAGCCCAGTCGTTCGACGCGATCACCTACGGCGGCCGCACAGCCACAGAACCGACCTACCGCCAACTGACCACCCTGGACACCGCCCTGACCCAAACAAGGCCAACCCTCACCCCCACCCATGAGGAAGCCCCAAGGTGACGTCCCCCAAGGACCCCACAAACACCGACGCCGAATCCGGGGCCGAGGCGGAGACCGGGGCCGGAACTGAGGAGGCCGGGGCTGACCCCCGTGCCGAGGCCGGGGCCGAGGCCAGTGCCCGAACCAGGCCCGAGGTTGGGGCCGGGGCCGAGCCCGGTGCCGAGGCCGGTGCCCAGCCCGGTGCCGGTGCCGGGGCCGAGCCCGGTGCCGAAGACGGTACTGAAGCCGGTACCGAGCCCGGTACCGAAACTGAGGGCCGGACCGGTGCCGGAGCCAGGCCCGAGGTTGGGGCCGAAGCCGGGGCAAAGGTCGGAGCCGCAGCCGGAACCCAGACCGAGACCGGCGCCCAAACCGAGGGTGGGACCGAAGTCGGGGCCAGGATCGGGACCAGGACTGGAGTCGGACCCGAAGTCCGGACCGAAGTCAGAGCCGAGGCCCGAACCCGGACCCGGGCCGAATCCGGGGCAGAGAACGAAGCCGTGGCCGAGGCCCGAACCGGGAGCAGGAGCGGACCCGAGGCCGGGAGCCGGACTCGGAGCGCGAGCGAGACCGGAGCCGGGACCCTGACCGCGAGCGAGACCGGAGCCCACACCGCAACCACGTCCGGTTCCGCAACCACGTCCGATTCCGCAACCGGCGGCATCGCAACCGCCGACCCCAGGACCACAGGGCCCGCACCCTCAGCCGCCTCAGCCCTCTCGGCCCCCTCCTCCTCTACGTCCTCCTCCCCCACGCCCCGCCAACTCTGGACCCGAACCCGAGGCCTCCTCCTCGCCCTGGTCGTTCTCCTGGCAGCCGCCATCGCCATCGCGGCCGTCCGCTCCGGCGCCCAGCACGGACGCCTCGACCCGCGCTCCGCCGACCCCTACGGCAGCCGCGCCGTCGCCGAACTTCTCTCCGATCGCGGCGTATCCACCCGTGTCGTCACCACCTCCGAAGAAGCCAGGTCCGCGGCAGGCCCGGACACCACGCTCCTGGTGGCCGCCCCCGACCGGCTCACCGAGCGCCAGCAGAAGCGCCTCCGCTCGGCCGCCGAGGACTCCCGAGGCCGCACCGTCCTCCTCGCCCCAGGAACCCCCTCGGTCAGCACTCTCGCCCCGGGGGTCACCGCGGACGCCACCCCC
The DNA here is from genome assembly GCF_042795295.1 of Streptomyces sp. NPDC056486. NCBI lineage: Bacteria > Bacillati > Actinomycetota > Actinomycetes > Kitasatosporales > Streptomycetaceae > Streptomyces > Streptomyces sp. NPDC056486. The sequence continues at coordinate 3,115 of NZ_JBHTSF010000116.1, read as the reverse complement.
AGCCTGGACTCCACGCTCTCTCCCCGCTGCTCCCTGCCCGCCGCCGAGCGCGCAGGCTCCGCCGACGTGGGCGGCCTCCGCTACGACACCCTCGCTCCGGACGCCGAGTCCTGCTACCTCAGCGACGGCCTGCCCAGCCTGCTGCACCTCCCCGCCGCCGAAGGCCCCGGCGACACCGTCGTGCTCGGCGCCCCCGACATCCTCTTCAACGACCGTCTCGACGAGCAGGGCAACGCCTCACTGGCCCTGCAACTCCTCGGCTCCCGCCCCCACTTGGTGTGGTACCTCCCCTCACTCGCCGACGACGCAGCGACCGACGACACCGCCGACCGCGACTTCTTCGACCTCATCCCCGACGGCTGGCTCTGGGGCACCCTGCAACTCACCATCGCCGCCGCACTCGCCGCCCTGTGGCGCGCCCGCCGCCTCGGCCCGCTGGTCCCCGAACGCCTCCCCGTGGCCATCCGCGCCTCGGAAACCGTCGAAGGCCGAGCCCGCCTCTACCGCAAGGCGAACGCCCGCGACCGCGCCGCCGCCGCCCTCCGCTCGACCACCCGCACCCGCATCGCCCCCCTCATCGGCGTATCCCCCGGCCAGGCCCACGCCCCCGAAACCCTGCTCCCCGCCCTGACCGCCAGGCTCCGCGCCCCCGGCCAGGACCTGCACCCCCTCCTCTTCGGCCCGCCCCCGGGCAACGACGCAGCCCTCATCACCCTCGCCGACCAACTCGACGCCCTCGAAAAAGAGGTACGTACTTCATGATGGACCCGACCACTGACAACGCCGAGAACTCCGGAAGCTCCGGGATCTCCGGAACCTCCGGCAGCGCCCGCTCCTCCCTGGAGTCCCTGCGCACCGAGATCTCCAAGGCCGTGGTCGGCCAGGACCCCGCGGTGACGGGCCTCGTCGTGGCCCTCCTCTGCCGCGGCCACGTACTCCTCGAAGGCGTACCCGGAGTGGCGAAGACCCTCCTCGTCCGCGCCCTCGCCGCGTCCCTCGAACTCGACACCAAGCGCGTCCAGTTCACCCCGGACCTGATGCCGAGCGACGTCACCGGCTCGCTCATCTACGACGCCCGCACCACCGAGTTCTCGTTCCAGCCGGGCCCGGTCTTCACCAACCTCCTCCTCGCCGACGAGATCAACCGCACCCCTCCCAAGACACAGTCCTCCCTCCTCGAAGCGATGGAGGAACGCCAGGTCACGGTCGACGGCACCCCCCGCCCGCTCCCGGAGCCCTTCCTCGTCGCGGCCACCCAGAACCCGGTCGAGTACGAAGGCACCTACCCCCTCCCCGAAGCCCAGCTGGATCGTTTCCTCCTGAAGCTCACCGTCCCTCTCCCCTCCCGCCAGGACGAGATCAACGTCCTCACCCGCCACGCGGAAGGCTTCAACCCCCGCGACCTGCACGCCGCCGGCATCCGCCCCGTGGCAGGCCCCGCCGACCTGGAAGCAGCCCGCACCGCGGTCGCGAAAACATCCATCTCTCCCGAGATCACCGCCTACGTGGTGGACATCTGCCGCGCCACACGCGAATCCCCGTCCCTCACCCTGGGCGCCTCCCCCCGCGGCGCGACCGCCCTGCTCTCCACGGCCCGCGCCTGGGCCTGGCTGACCGGCCGCGACTACGTCATCCCCGACGACGTGAAGGCCCTCGCCCTGCCCACCCTCCGCCACCGCGTCCAACTCCGCCCGGAGGCCGAAATGGAGGGCGTGACGGCCGACTCGGTCATCAACGCGATCCTCGCCCACGTCACGGTCCCCCGCTGATGGCCCTCACCGGCCGCACAGCCCTCCTTGCGGCCATCGGCAGCCTCCCCGTAGGCATCTGGGGCCCGAGCTGGGCAGGCATCCTCGCCGTGAACGCCCCGCTGGCCCTGGCCTGCGCCTGCGACTTCGCCCTGGCCGCTCCCGTACGCCGCCTCGGCCTGACCCGCGCAGGCGACACCTCAGTACGGCTCGGCGAACCCGCCGACGTCGAACTGACCGTCACCAACACCTCCGGCCGCCCCCTGCGCGCCCAGATCCGCGACGCCTGGCCCCCCAGCAGCTGGCAGCCCGGCACCGAGGTCGAGGCATCCCGCCACGGTCTGACGGTCCCTCCCGGCGAACGCCGCCGCCTCACCACCCGCCTGCACCCCACGCGCCGCGGCGACCACCAGGCGGACCGCGTCACCATCCGCTCATACGGCCCACTGGGCCTCCTCACCCGCCAGGGCAGCCACAAAGTCCCGTGGACACTCCGGGTCCTGCCGCCCTTCACCAGCCGCAAGCACCTCCCGTCCAAACTGGCCCGCCTGCGCGAACTCGACGGCCGCACCAGCGTCCTGACCCGCGGCCAGGGCACAGAATTCGACAGCCTCCGCGACTACGTCCCCGGCGACGACACCCGCTCCATCGACTGGCGCGCCACCGCCCGCCGCTCCACCGTCGCCATACGCACCTGGCGCCCCGAACGGGACCGCCACATCCTGCTGGTCCTCGACACCGGCCGTACCTCGGCGGGCCGGGTCGGCGACGCCCCCCGCCTCGATGCCTCGATGGACGCGGCCCTGCTCCTAGCGGCCCTGGCCTCCCGAGCGGGCGACCGAGTGGACCTCCTCGCGTACGACCGCCGAGTACGCGCCCTGGTCCAGGGCAAGGCGGCAGGCGAGGTACTTCCTTCCGTAGTCAACGCCCTGTCGACACTGGAACCGGAACTCGTCGAAACGGATGCCAGGGGCCTGACGTCGACAGCCCTGCGCACCGCAACCCGCAGCTCTCTGATCGTGCTGCTGACCAGCCTCGACGCGGCCCCCATCGAAGAGGGCCTGCTCCCCGTACTCTCCCGCCTCACCCAGCGCCACACAGTCCTGCTCGCATCGGTGGCCGACCCCCACATCGAGCAAATGGCCAAGGCCCGCGGAACAGCAGAGGCCGTGTACGACGCCGCAGCCGCAGCCCAGGCCCACACGGAACGCCATCGCACGGCAGAACAACTCAAACGCCACGGCGTCACAGTCGTGGACGCGACCCCCACCGACCTGGCCCCTGCCCTGGCAGACGCATACCTGTCCCTAAAGGCGGCCGGCCGCCTTTGACCGAAATAAAAAAGGCCCCGAAGAGGGGCCTTGAAT
>NZ_JBHTSF010000115.1:0-28745 GCF_042795295.1 Streptomyces sp. NPDC056486 | reverse complement strand
GACTACAAACTGCGGCTGTTCTAGATGTTTTTGTAGGGTGGTGGGGGCGGGGACCACCAGCACCCGGCCCCCTTTTCCCGTACCTGCGTCAGATCGTCGACTCTGTGCCGGACACGTCTGTGCCGGACGCGCTGCCGCTCGTCGCAGGACTGCTCGCCGGGCTGCTCGCGGGGCCGCTAGCCGAGTTCGAGGTGTCCGCTGAGGACGGCGCGGAGTTCGACGACGGCGGGTCCGGTGCGGGGTCCGATGTCGGCGGGTCCGTCGTCGGCGGCGGGGTCGTCGGCGGCTTCGTCGTGGGCGGCTTGGTCGTGGGCGGCTTCGTCGTCGGGGGCTTCGTGGTCGGCGGCTTGGTCGTGGGCGGCTTCGTCGTCGGCTTGTCGGACGGCTTGCCCGAGGTGTCGTCGGACGGCTTGCCACTGTCGCTCGGCTCGTCCGACGGCGTTCCGCTTCCGCTCGGCTTCCCGTCGTCCGCGGTGCCGGGGATGTTGTCCGGGCCGTCGTCGTCCGGGCGGCTCGTCGAGTCCTTGGCCGGCTTGTCGGCGGTCAGGCCGCCGTCGTCCTGGTCCTCGCTCGCCGACTGTTCCGTCTTGACCTTGTCCGGCGGGTTGTCGTTGTTGTTGTCGGACGTCGCGCCGAGAGTCACCACGGTGCCGAGCACGGCGGCAAGGAGTGCTCCCGCACCCGCTGCCACGAGGTTGCGCCGGGTGCCGTTGACGATGGAGCGGCGGGTCGGTGCCGGGCCCGCTCCCGCGGCGGGCGAGGCCTTGCGGGTGACCAGGGTCTCCGGCTCCGGGGGCGGTGCGGGCAGCGCGAACGCCGCCGGTACGCCGCCGGGGGGCGATGCCGACTCCTCATAGCGCGCGTCGGGCATCTCTTCGCCCGCTGCCGGGCTCGCGGCGGGCATCACGCCGCCCGAGCGGTCGGCGACCAGGGCGAGGGCCCTGCGGCCCGCGATCATGCCCCGCTTGTCGGCGAGCGCGCCGCGCAGGCCGATGGAGGCCTCGAGCTCGACGCGGGCCCGGTCGAGCGAGCCGCCGCAGAGCGCGAGGATGCCGAGCTCATGGTGGAAGTACGCCTCTTCGGCGACCTCTCCCGCGATCCGTGCCGCCTCCTGGCCCGAGCGCAGGGCACGCTCCCAGGCGCCCCAGTCGAGCCCTCCCGCGAAGGCCGGGGCGATGGTGCGGGCGAGCAGCACGGCGGCGCTGTCCTGCCCCGCGACCAGGACGCCGAGGGCCGCGAGTACCGCGTCCGCCTCGGCCACGACCCGCTCGGGGCCGACCGAGGGGTGCCCCGCCCACCAGGCGTAGTGCTGGGCGGCGCTCTGGGCGTGCTCGGCGGTGTCGTCCGCGTACCCGGACGCTTCCAACTGCGTACGTACCCCGGCGGCGAGGCGGTAGTGCGAGCCGACCGCCGTGACGAGCGCGGTGGAGACCAGCTCGGCGAGGGCCGCGTCCGCGTGGGTGTCCCCCACGAGGGCGGGCAGATGCGCCTGGTGCGGCAGCTCGCCGCCGAGCGCGACGGCGAACCGCAGGGTGGTGCGCGCGGACGGGCTCAGCCGCGATGCGAGCAGCGCCGCGGGCGCCGCGCCGTCGGCGAGCGAGGGCAGCGGAACGTCCTGGTCCTCGGCGTCGAAGGGCGCGTCGACCGGGGCGTCGTCGAAGTAGCCGTACTCGTCGAAGGCGTGCGGGTCGGCGCGCAGCTGGTCGCGCTGGCGCAACAGAGCGCCCGCCTGGACGAAGCGCAGGGGAAGACCCTCCGACTCGAACCACAGGTCGCCCGCCCAGCTCGCCTCGTCGTCCGTCAGGACACGGCCGACCGCGCGCTCAAGGAGTTCGAGGCCGCCACTGCGGCCCAGGCCGCCGAGGAAGACCTCTTCGAGGTGCGAATCGGGCGACGGCGCCGCGACGTCGGGGGTCGCGGAGATCAGAAAGGCGCACTCGGGTGTGGCGTCGAGCAGCTCCTCCAGGGCGGCGGCGCCGAACTCCAGGTCGTCCAGGACGACGACAGCGCCGATCTCGTGGACGAGTTCGAGCAGCAGGGCGCGGTCGGGGCGGTGCAGCGGGGCGTTGTAGACCACGCTGAAGAGGTCCTGGAGCACCTCGCCCGGCGTCTTGTGATACCCGGAGAGCCGGATGACACCGTCCGGTGCGAGGTCGGCGCAGTCCTCGGCGACGGCACTCAGGAGCGACGTGCGCCCCGAGCCGGCAGGACCGGTGAGCCGCACCGAGCGCCCGCGTGCCAGCAGGCGCACAAGCCGCTCGCGCTCCTCCTGCCGCTCCAGGAGCGGCGTCCGGGGCAGTACGGGACCCGGCGGCACGGGCGGCGCCGCGGCACGGCGCAGCTCGGCGCGCTCGGCGTCGGTGCGCTTGACGGGTCGCGCGGGTCGTTCGCCCGGCGGGCAGGGTTCGATCTCGCTGCCGTCGACGGGGTTCACGGTGAGCAGGAAGTCGCCCGACACGAGCTGAACGGTGCGGGCGAGTGTGGGCGCGGGCTGCCCGAAGTCTGGTGTCAGAGGATCGCGCGGTGCTCGCGCGGGACGCGCGGAATCGTCGTCGGTGATGTCGTCATGGCCGTACTCTTCCGGTCCCCGGTTCATCGGGTCCATGGTCAAAGCCCCCCAGATGCGTCGTGTACACAGCCCCCTCCGGCCTTGTGCACACTGCGCTGTCGCTTCTGGTCCGGTGCCCCCGCTCGGGCGTTCGTCTTCGTCATGACGGTGGGCGACCGAACCCTAGACCTTTGCTCAGTATCTCCGAACGGGCGGGGTACCGCTCCGTCCGAGACGTCACAGTCTCGTGAGGATTGTGCGCGAGATGCGTTTCACACCCACATCACCCAGATCCACAGAGACGACCCATTGATCACCTATTGATCATCCGTTGATCACACGCGAGTGATCACACGCGAGGCAGTGATTCGACCCCGATGCCACCTTCGATGGCGAGGATCCGGTGCAGCCTGGTGGCCACGAGCAGACGCTGCATCTGGGGCGGCACACTGCGCAGCACGAGTCGGCGCCCGCACCGTCCCGCGCGTCGGTGCGCGCCCATGATCACGCCGAGTCCCGTGGCGTCCCACGAGTCGAGTTCGGACAGGTCGAGCACCAGGTCACCGGCTCCGTCGTCGACGGCCGAGTGCAGGACCGTTCGGGCGTCCGCCGCGCTGCGTACGTCGAGGCGTCCCCCGACGACCAGCTGGGCCTGGTCGCCCCTGATGTGCATATGCGCTCCCCGAGAGTGCTGAGTTTCCTGTGACGTCTGTTCCGTAAGTCGTCTGCGTATGTCACTGCAACTGACTGCCGCATGGGCAAGGAAGTTGCCGTCTGTAAGCGAACCGATACCGAATTCACTCCCAGGGGTGACCCCGCAAAGGAGGAGGAGTCGTCAGTGCTTGTAGAAGCCCTGCCCGCTCTTGCGGCCGATGTCACCGGCGTCAACCATCCGGCGCATCAGCTCGGGCGGTGCGAACTTCTCGTCCTGGGACTCCGTGTAGATGTTGCTCGTGGCGTGCAGCAGGATGTCGACGCCCGTCAGGTCGGCGGTCGCGAGCGGTCCCATGGCGTGCCCGAAGCCGAGCTTGCAGGCGATGTCGATGTCCTCGGCGGTGGCGACGCCCGACTCGTAGAGCTTCGCGGCCTCGACGACGAGCGCCGAGATCAGACGGGTCGTCACAAAGCCCGCGACGTCGCGGTTCACGACGATGCAGGTCTTGCCGACGGACTCGGCGAACTCCCGCGTGCGGTCGAGGGTCTCGTCGCTGGTCTTGTAGCCGCGCACCAGTTCGCACAGCTGCATCATCGGCACCGGCGAGAAGAAGTGCGCGCCCACGACCCGCTCCGGACGCTCCGTCACGGCCGCGATCTTCGTGATCGGGATGGCAGAGGTGTTCGACGCGAGCACGGCGTCGTCACGCACGATCCTGTCGAGCGTGCGGAAGATCTCGTGCTTGACCTCGAGCTTCTCGAAGACGGCCTCGACGACGATGTCCGCGTCGGCGACGGCGTCCATGTCGGTGCTCGTCGTGATGCGCCCGAGCGCCGCTTCGGCGTCCTCGGCAGCAAGCTTGCCCTTGCTCACGAACTTGTCGTACGACGCCTTGATCCCGTCGGTGCCACGGGTCAGAGCCTCATCGGTGACGTCGCGCAGAACGACGTCCCAGCCCGCCTGGGCGGAGACCTGAGCGATGCCGGACCCCATGAGTCCGGCTCCGATGACGGCGAGCTTCCGTGCCACTTTTCCGACTCCCCTACCGCTTATCACGCCTGGCTTACACGCTGTTTAGGTTTTTCCTTCCGGCGGACATTAGTCGCCGTGAGCACGACTGTGTCGGCGAAGAGATGCGCGTCACGTCTCAAATGACGGACATCACACTGGTACGCGTCATTCGGCGTCGCGCACCGCGTAGTTGAGGACCTTTTCGCCGAGCAGGTCCTCCATCTCGTCGAGCAGGACAAGGGCGTCGCGTGACACTTCGGCGGGTTTGCGGCACTTGACCATCTCGTCGCCGATCCAGGCCATGAGCGTGCTGTGGATCCAGGAGAGCTGACCCGCGATCAGGCCGGGCAGGGGGTCGCCGTCGGCTGCGCCCGTCTCCTCGGCGAGGGTCTTCGTGAGGCGGTCGAGCGCCTCCTGCTGGATCTCCCAGAGCCGGGAGCGCAGGGGGTGGGCGTCGGTGATGACCCTCATGAAGTCGGCCCATCCCGGAAAGAGGCCGACGTGCGGCGACACGCCCTCAACGTCCGAACGGAGCTCGCGCAGGACCGCGGCGGCGGCGGACTCCCCCGCACGACGCCCCCGCACGTAACCGGAGAGCCGGTCGATGACCGACTCACCGCGGTCGAGGAAGAGGTCCTCCTTGACCGGGAAGTAGTTGTAGACCGTGTTCACGGAGACGTCTGCGGCTTCCGCTACCTCCGCGACGGTCACAGTGACGAAGCCGTGCTCCAGGAAGAGCCCCGTCGCGATGTCCGAGATCCGCTGCTTGGTCTGCCGCTTCTTGCGCTCCCTGAGTCCTTCAGCCATGGGTCCACCCTACGACCACTGGCTAGGGCAACTGAAAACTTGGGGTGACTATAAAACTTGGAGTGATTGCAAAATTTAAGAGACTCTGTTTTTGTGGTCGCCATGGCAATCATCAGCACGGCCGGGCTCACCCAGACCTTCCGGACCAAGGGCGGCGCCGTCGAGGCCGTGCGCGGCATCGACCTGACCGTCGCCCCCGGCGAGATCCTCGGCTTCCTCGGCCCCAACGGCGCGGGCAAGACGACGACGCTGCGCATGCTCACCACGCTCCTGACACCCACCGGCGGCGCAGCCACGGTCGCGGGCTGTGACCTGGCCCGCGACCCGGCCGCCGTACGGCGGAAGATCGGTTACGTGGCCCAGTCCGGCGGCGTCGACCTCAACATCTCCTTGCGCGAGGAACTGGTCACCCAGGGCCGCCTCTACCACCTGACGAAGCCCCAGGCCACCGCCCGCGCCCAGGAGTTGGCCGCCGACCTGGGCCTCACCGACCTCCTCGACCGCAAGTGCGCGACTCTCTCCGGCGGCCAGCGGCGGCGGCTCGACATCGCCATGGGTCTCATGCACCGGCCCGATGTGCTCTTCCTCGACGAACCGACCACGGGGCTCGACCCGGGCAGCAGGGCCGACCTGTGGGAACTCGTGCGGCGGCTGCGCGACGACCACGGCACCACCGTCGTCCTGACCACGCACTACCTCGACGAGGCCGACGCGCTCTGCGATCGCCTCGTCGTCATCGACAAGGGCGTCGTGGTCGCCGAAGGCACGCCCAGCGCGCTCAAGCTCCGGTACGGCGGCTCCATCGACGCCTCGCTCCAGGACGCGTTCCTGGCCGTCACCGGTCGCGACCTCACCCCCAAGGACACGGCGCCCGTCGCCGTCTGACCCCTCCAGGACCTCACATGTCTGTGTTTCTCTCCGACACCGCGCTGATCTTCGGCCGGTACGCCCGCCAGACCCTGCGCTCCAAGTTCCAGATCCTCTTCGGCGTCCTGATGCCGCTGCTCTATCTGCTCTTCTTCGGCCCGCTCCTGACCGACCTGCCACTCGGCTCACGCGGTGACTCCTGGCAGGTGCTCGTGCCGGGCCTACTGCTCCAACTCGGCCTGTTCGGAGCCTCGTACAGCGGATTCGCGATCATCATCGAGAAGCAGTTCGGCGTGGTGGAGCGGATGCGGGTGACGCCGGTCAGCCGGCTCGCGCTGCTTCTGGGGCGGGTGCTCCGTGATGCCGCGCTCTTCGTCTTCCAGGCGGTGCTGCTCGTCCTCGCGGCCGTGGTGATGGGCCTGCGGGCACCGCTCGCCGGCATCCTCATCGGCTTCGCGTTCGTGGGAGTCCTGACGGTCGTCCTCGCGTCGCTCTCGTACGCCCTTGCCCTGCTCGTCTCCAAGGCGCACGAGTTCGGCCCCGTCATCAACGCGGTCAGCATGCCCTCGATGCTGCTCTCCGGCCTGATGCTGCCGATGGCGCTCGCGCCGGGCTGGCTGGACGTGCTCTCGCACTTCATGCCGTTCCGCTATCTCGTGGACGCGGTGCGGGCCGCCTACGTCGGCCAGTACGCGAGTACGGCGATGCTGTACGGCGTCCTGATGGCCGCCGCTCTCATGCTCGGGTCCGTGACGGTGGGCACACGTGTCTTCCGGAAGGCGGGCGCGTAACTAGGCTGGCCCCATGGTCAATCTGACGCGCATCTACACCAGGACCGGCGACCAGGGCACGACAGCCCTCGGTGACATGAGCCGGACCGCCAAGACCGATCTGCGGATCTCTGCGTACGCCGACGCCAACGAGGCCAACGCGGCCATCGGCGCGGCGATCGCCCTCGGTCAGCTCGACGAAGAGGTCGTGAAGGTCCTGGTCAGGGTCCAGAACGACCTCTTCGACGTGGGCGCGGATCTGTCCACACCGGTCGTGGACGACCCCAAGTACCCGCCGCTGCGTGTCGAGCAGTCCTACATCGACAAGCTGGAGGGGGACTGTGACCGCTTCCTCGAGGAGGTCGAGAAGCTGCGCAGCTTCATCTTGCCCGGGGGCACAGCGGGGGCGGCGCTGCTGCACCAGGCGTGCACCGTCGTGCGACGGGCCGAGCGGTCTACGTGGGCCGCTTTTGAGGTGCACGGAGAGGTCATGAACCCGCTGACGGCGACCTACCTGAACCGCCTCTCCGACCTGCTGTTCATCCTGGCCCGGACGGCCAACAAGGAGGTCGGAGACGTGCTGTGGGTGCCGGGCGGCGAGCGCTAGGCGCTTCGCTGAGAGGTCGGGCGGTCTTCTGCGGGTGCTTCGTGCGCCGGCGGCGCCTTCTTCGGGAACAGCGTGTACGAACCGGCGATGATCACGTTGATGCCGATCACCCAGAGCATCCGCAACTGCCAGCCCCGCAGCGATTCGGTGTTCCCCTCGCCCACGTACCAGATCGCACCCTGGAGCAGCGCCATGGCGATCAGGGCCGCGGCGATCCAGCGCGCGGCGACCTCCCACTCGTGGATCGCCCGGCGGACACCGTACTTGGGGGTGGACGGCGGCGGGCCGCCCGCGAAGCGGTGGGCGACGCGGACGTCCACCCACTTGATCGTGTAGTGGCCCAGTGCGATGGAGTAGCCGATGTAGACGGCGGCGAGGCCGTGCTTCCAGTCCGGCTCCGCGCCGTTCTTCAGGTCGATCGCGGTGACGACGAAGAGGACGACCTCCAGGATCGGCTCGCACAGCAGCACCGCGACACTCGCGCGCGGCATCTTCGCCGCGTACCGCAGTGCGAGGCCGCCGGCCAGCAGCACCCAGAAACCGACCTCGCAGATGATGATCAGTGTGACGATCACGGTTCGCTCCTCTCGGTCACCTTTCCAGGCTCCCGTCGGACCGACCGCGGATCATCGTCGCCAGTGACGAAGTGACACTGCATCCTTCGATGTAGGGCACAGTTCCTCCCCCAGGATCAGGCATCGCCCCGGCGCGCCATGTTGGATGGACGCATGGCCTTGTCCCTCCCCCGCCCGCACCGCGTCGACGTACAGATCTCGGTGGGCAGCGTGCTCGCCGGGCTCGCGCTGTGGGGGCTCGGCCTGCACATGCAGACCGACCGGCTGCTCGGCGCCACCTGGGCGCTGATCCCGCTCGTCGTTCTCGCGGGACTCGAGCTGCTGCGCAGGAGCAAGCCGCAGACCGCCCTGGTCATCGGCACGCTCGCGTTGGTCGCCGATCAGTTCACGGCGGGCAATCTGGCGTCGGTCATGATGTTCACGGACATCATGTACGCGGCCGTGGTGTACGGGACTCCGGCCGCGGCCCGGCGCATCCCGGTCACCACAGGGCTCATCACGGTGGCGGTCACGATCGGGTTCCTGGCCTGGTTCAGGGAGCCGGAGGCGATCCTCATCGGCGTCGTCACCGGCCTGGTCTCCTTCGCCCCCGCGACCACCGGTGTTCTCGTACGCACCCACCGCGAGGCCGCCGTCGCCGCACGTCTGCGGGCCGAACAGACCGCGCTGCTGGCCGAGATGGACCGCGTGCAGGCCGTCACCGGCGAGCGCGCGAGGATGGCCCGTGAGCTGCACGACATGGTCGCCAACCACCTCTCGGCGATCGCCATCCACTCCACGGCCGCGCTCTCCCTCGACGACCCGAAGACCACCAAGGACGCGCTCTCCGTCATCCGCGAGAACAGCGTCGAGGGTCTGGCCGAGATGCGCCGCCTCATCGGGATCCTCCGGGACTCGAGCGACGACCGGGAGCCCGCGGCCTCGCCCACCCTGGACGGCCTCGGCGCCCTCATCGACAACGCCCGTACCAATGGTCTGGACGTCACCCTCGACGACACCCGCACCCCGGACGACTCCAAGCTCCCCGCCCCGGTCGAGCTCGCGGCGTACCGCATCATCCAGGAGTCCCTGACCAACGCCCTCAAGCACGCGTCGCCCGGCCTGGTGACCGTGACACTCACCCAGCGGCGGCACGCCCTCGAAGTACGTGTGACCAGCCCCTACGGCTCCCCCTCTGGTCCCCGCGCACCGGGCTCCGGAGCCGGCCTCGTCGGCATGCGGGAGCGCACCGAACTCCTGGGCGGGACCTTCGATTCGGGGCCCGAGAGCAGCGACGCCACCGACGACGGGAAGGTCTGGAGCGTGCACGCGACCCTGCCCGTCGACCCCTCAGACCTCGACCCCGCCGATGAAGGAGTGACCGAATGATCCGAGTGCTCGTCGCCGAGGACCAGTCCGCCGTACGGGCGGGACTTGTCCTGATCCTGCGCAGCGCGCCGGACATCGAGGTGGTCGGCGAGGCGTCGAACGGCGAGGAGGCGGTGGCGCTCGCCCGTGAACTGCGGCCCGATCTGGTCCTCATGGACATCCAGATGCCCCGCCTCGACGGGGTGTCCGCGACCCGGCAGGTCGTCACCGAGGGGCTCTCGGACGTGCTCGTCCTGACCACCTTCGACCTCGACGAGTACGTCTTCGGGGCGCTGCGCGCGGGTGCCTCCGGGTTCCTCCTGAAGAACACCGAGGCCAAGGACCTGCTTGAGGCGGTCCGCGCGGTAGGCCGCGGTGAGGGCCTGATCGCCCCGGCCGTCACACGGCGTCTGATCGCCGAGTTCGCGGCCCCGAAGACGATGAAGCCGCCCCGGCGCGAGAACGGACCCGATCCCGCCATCCTCGACACCCTCACCCGCCGCGAGCGCGAGGTGCTCGCCTGCCTCGGTGAAGGACTCTCGAACGCCGAGATCGCGGGCCGTCTGACCATGGCGGAGGCGACGGTGAAAACCCATGTCAGCCGACTCCTCGGGAAGCTGGAGCTGCGCAGCAGGGTCCAAGCGGCGGTTCTCGCGCAGGAGTTGGGTGTGTGAGTCCGGGTCCGGTGCGCCCGACCGGCGCGATCCGGCCAATGGTTCAGACCTCTTGACCGCTGGTCCAGACCTTTCTATTCTCACCGCACTGCGGTGAGCACTCCCCCACGTGTTCCACGTGCTCACGGGCGGCGCAGGGATCCACCCCTATGACCCCCCGGATCTCACCCGAGGAGCACACCTTGCGCACCTTGCGCTTCAGACACAGAGCCGTGGCAGGCCTCACCACCCTGCTGCTCCCGCTTGCCACGCTGGTCGCACTCGGCGGTCCCGCCGAAGCCGCACCGGAAGCCGCCCCCGCGGCCACCGCCACGTACGCCAAGACCCAGGACTGGGGCAGCGGCTTCGAAGGCAAGTGGACCGTCAAGAACACCGGCACGACCTCCATCAGCTCCTGGAACGTCCAGTGGGACTTCCCCACCGGCACGAAGGTGACCTCCGCCTGGGACGCCACCGTCACCAACTCCGGCAACCACTGGACCGCCAAGAACCTCGGCTGGAACGGGACGCTCGCCCCCGGCGCCTCGGTCTCCTTCGGATTCAACGGCTCGGGACCCGGCTCCCCCTCCAACTGCACGCTCAACGGCGGCAGTTGTGACGGCGGCAGCGTCCCCGGCGACAACCCGCCGTCGGCGCCGGGCACCCCCACCGCGTCCGACATCACCAACACCTCGGTGAAGCTCGCCTGGAGTGCCGCCACCGACGACAAGGGCGTCAAGAACTACGACGTCCTGCGCGACGGCTCCAAGGTCGCGACCGTGACCGGCACCTCGTACGCCGACAGCGGTCTGACCGCGGGCACCGACTACTCCTACACGGTCCAGGCCCGCGACACCGCGGACCAGACGGGACCGGCATCCGGCGCCGTCAAGGTCCACACGACGGGCGGCGGCGACCCGGGTCCCGGCCCCGGTGACAAGGTGAAGCTCGGCTACTTCGCCCAGTGGGGCGTCTACGGCCGCAACTACCACGTGAAGAACATCGACACGTCGGCCTCCGCCTCCAAGATCACCCACATCAACTACGCCTTCGGCAACGTCCAGGGCGGCAAGTGCACCATCGGCGACTCTTACGCCGACTACGACAAGGCCTACACCGCCGACCAGTCCGTCGACGGCGTCGCGGACACCTGGGACCAGCCCCTGCGCGGCAACTTCAACCAGCTGCGCAAGCTCAAGGCCAAGCACCCGAACCTCAAGGTCCTCTGGTCCTTCGGCGGCTGGACCTGGTCCGGCGGCTTCACCGACGCGATGAAGAACCCGGCGGCCTTCGCCAAGTCCTGCCACGACCTGGTGGAGGACCCGCGCTGGGCCGACGTCTTCGACGGCATCGACCTGGACTGGGAGTACCCCAACGCCTGCGGCCTGTCCTGCGACACCAGCGGTGCGGCCGCCATGAAGACCATGATGCAGGCCTTCCGCACCGAGTTCGGCAAGAACAACCTGGTCACGGCCGCCATCACCGCCGACGCCTCGAGCGGCGGCAAGATCGACGCGGCCGACTACGGCGGCGCGTCGCAGTACGCGGACTGGTTCAACGTCATGACGTACGACTTCTTCGGCGCCTGGGCCGCCAAGGGCCCGACCGCTCCGCACTCCCCGCTCAACTCCTACTCAGGCATCCCGCAGGAGGGCTTCAACTCCGCCGACGCGATCACAAAGCTGAAGGCGAAGGGCGTCCCCGCCGCGAAGCTCCTGCTCGGCATCGGCTTCTACGGCCGCGGCTGGACGGGCGTCACACAGAAGGAACCGGGCGGCACGGCTACTGGCGCGGCGCCTGGAACGTACGAAGCCGGCATCGAGGACTACAAGGTCCTCAAGAACAGCTGCCCCGCGAACGGCACGATCGCCGGTACGGCCTACGCCCACTGCGGCACCAACTGGTGGTCGTACGACACCCCGGCGACGGTCGGCTCCAAGATGACCTGGGCCAAGAACCAGGGTCTCGGCGGTGCCTTCTTCTGGGAGTTCAGCGGTGACACCGCCAACGGCGAGCTGGTGAGCGCGATCAACAACGGCCTCAAGTAGCCCGCGAGGGCACCCACGGAC
Source organism: Streptomyces sp. NPDC056486 (assembly GCF_042795295.1). Classification (NCBI taxonomy): domain Bacteria; kingdom Bacillati; phylum Actinomycetota; class Actinomycetes; order Kitasatosporales; family Streptomycetaceae; genus Streptomyces; species Streptomyces sp. NPDC056486. The sequence goes on along the minus strand of NZ_JBHTSF010000115.1, from coordinate 16,836 downwards.
GAAGCCGGGGAGACAGGAACGCCCCCTGTCTCCCCGGCTTCTTCATGCCGCCATACCGCCATACCGCCATGAGAACTACGCCACGTTGACCCGCTGGCCGGGAGGCGCCGCCTCAAGCCACGCCAGGAAACCCGTGAGCGCGTCCTCGCCCATCGCGAGCTCAAGGCGGACGCCGCGGTGCAGACAGCCGAGGACGATCGCGTCCGAGAGCAGCGCGAGCTCCTCCTCGCCGTCCGGAGCGCGCCGGTCGACGACCTCGATGGCCGAGCGCTCAAGGACCCGGCGCGGCCGGGGAGCGTACGAGAAGACGCGGTACCACTCGATCCGGTCGCCGTTGTAGCGGGCGACGCCGTACCCCCAGCCTTTGCCGGAGGTGTCGCCCTTCTCAGGGGCCTCCCAGCGCAAGCTGCAGTCGAAGGTGCCGCCGGAGCGCTGGATGAGCCGGCGCCTCAGTCCGAAGACGAAGAGCCCCACCAACACCAGAACGACCAACACGAGTCCGCACACGAGCAGAGTGAGGATCATCGGCACCGACCTCCTCGCCTCTTCGAAACGGACCAACAGAATTGCACCCGCATTGCCTCAGCCGCGACCCGGTCCGGATTGCTCCGGACCTGGCCGCGGCTGAGTCACGTCAACGCCGTCGCGCAGGTTTCAGCGCGACGAAACCGCCCGCAGTCGGACGTCCGCGCGACGCTCGGCGGAGGCGTCGGCCTCCGACTTCGCGCGCTCGAGCGCCCGCTCCGCACGCTGTACATCGATCTCGTCCGACAGCTCGACGATCTCAGCAAGCAGTGACAGCTTGTTGTCCGCGAAGGAGATGAATCCTCCGTGGACGGCAGCGACGACAGTCTCGCCGTCACTCGTACGAATGGTCACCGGGCCCGACTCCAGCACACCGAGCAGCGGCTGGTGACCGGGCATGACGCCGATGTCGCCGGACGTGGTGCGCGCGACGACCAGGGTGGCCTCGCCGGACCAGACGCTACGGTCCGCGGCGACCAGCTCGACATGCAGCTCAGCAGCCAAGGGTGGCTCCTCGGGTCACCACCCGGCGGCTTCGCCGGGTGTTGGGTCAAATTCTAGTGGGCGTATCGGGAGGGGCGGGACGCACCCACCCCTCCCGGGAGTCACAGACTCAGGAGACGCCGAGTTCCTTGGCGTTCGCCTTCAGGTCCTCGATGCCACCGCACATGAAGAACGCCTGCTCGGGGAAGTGGTCGTAGTCGCCGTCGATGATCGCGTTGAACGCGGTGATCGACTCGTCCAGCGGCACGTCCGAACCGTCAAGACCGGTGAACTGCTTGGCGGCGTGGGTGTTCTGCGACAGGAAGCGCTCGACGCGACGGGCGCGCTGAACGACCAGCTTGTCCTCTTCGCTGAGCTCGTCGATGCCGAGAATCGCGATGATGTCCTGGAGGTCCTTGTACTTCTGCAGGGTGCCCTTGACACGCATGGCGGTGTCGTAGTGGTCCTGCGCGATGTAGCGGGGGTCCAGGATGCGGGACGTCGAGTCCAGCGGGTCGACCGCCGGGTAGATGCCCTTCTCCGAGATCGGACGCGACAGCACGGTCGTCGCGTCGAGGTGCGCGAAGGTCGTGGCCGGGGCCGGGTCGGTGAGGTCGTCCGCGGGGACGTAGATCGCCTGCATCGAGGTGATCGAGTGACCACGCGTCGAGGTGATGCGCTCCTGGAGGAGGCCCATCTCGTCGGCCAGGTTCGGCTGGTAGCCCACCGCGGAGGGCATACGGCCGAGCAGGGTCGAGACCTCGGAACCGGCCTGCGTGAAGCGGAAGATGTTGTCGATGAAGAACAGCACGTCCTGCTTCTGCACATCGCGGAAGTACTCCGCCATGGTCAGACCGGCAAGGGCGACACGCAGACGCGTGCCCGGCGGCTCGTCCATCTGGCCGAAGACCAGGGCGGTCTTGTCCAGAACGCCCGACTCTTCCATCTCGTCGATGAGGTCGTTGCCCTCACGGGTGCGCTCGCCGACACCGGCGAACACGGAAACGCCCTCGTGCAGCTTGGCCACACGCATGATCATTTCCTGGATGAGGACGGTCTTGCCGACGCCCGCACCACCGAACAGACCGATCTTGCCGCCCTTGACGTACGGGGTCAGCAGGTCGACGACCTTCAGGCCGGTCTCGAACATCTCGGTCTTGGACTCGAGCTGGTCGAAGGCCGGGGCCTTGCGGTGGATGGGCCAGCGCTCGGTGACGTCGGCCTCGGCCTCGGGGTGGTTCAGGATCGCACCGAGGGTGTTGAACACCTTGCCCTTGGTGATGTCACCGACGGGGACGGTGATGCCCTCGCCCGTGTTGGTGACCGAGGCCTGGCGGACCAGACCGTCGGTGGGCTGCATCGAGATGGCGCGGACGATGCCGTCGCCGAGGTGCTGGGCGACCTCGAGCGTCAGCGTCTTCTTCTCGCCGTCCTTGGCCGGGTCGGCCACCTCGACGTGAAGCGCGTTGTAGATGTCCGGCATCGCGTCGACGGGGAACTCCACGTCGACGACCGGGCCGATCACCCGGGCGACGCGGCCCGTGGCAACGGCCGTATCAACAGTGGTCGTCATTACTTGTCACTCCCCGCAGAAGCGTCGGCCAGGGCACTGGAGCCACCGACGATCTCGCTGATTTCCTGGGTGATTTCGGCCTGGCGGGCCGCGTTGGCAGAACGGGTGAGAGCGTTGATCAGGTCACCCGCGTTGTCGGTCGCCGACTTCATCGCGCGGCGCGTGGCGGCGTGCTTGGAAGCAGCCGACTGGAGCAGCGCGTTGTAGATACGGCTTTCGACGTAGCGCGGCAGAAGGGCGTCGAGGACGTCCTCCGCCGACGGCTCGAAGTCGTACAGCGGGCGGGCCTCGTCGCTCTGGCCCGCCTCTTCCGCGACCTTGTCGAGGCTCAGCGGGAGCAGCCGGGAACCGGTCGCTTCCTGCGTCATCATCGAGATGAACTCGGTGTAGACGATGTGGAGTTCATCCACGCCGCCCTCAGCCGTTTCCGTCTCGATGGCCTCGATCAGGGGCGCGGCGATCGTCTTGGCGTCCGCGTAGGAAGGGGCATCGGTGAAGCCCGTCCACTGCCCGGCGATCTTCCGCTCACGGAAGTTGTAGTGCGCGATGCCACGGCGGCCGACGATGTACGTGTCGACCTCCTTGCCCTCGTCCTGCAACTTCTTGGTGAGCCTCTCCGCGGCCTTGATGGCGTTGGAGTTGAAGGCGCCGGCCAGACCGCGGTCGCTCGAGAGGAGCAGAACAGCGGCCCGGGTCGGAGCCTCGGCCTCGGTGGTCAGCGGGTGCTTGTCGTTGGCACCCGTGGCCACCGCGGTGACCGCGCGGGTCAGCTCGGTCGCGTACGGCGTGGAGGCGGTCACCTTGCGCTGTGCCTTGACGACACGCGAGGCGGCGATCATCTCCATCGCCTTGGTGATCTTCTTGGTCGCGGTGACGGATTTGATGCGACGCTTGTAGACCCGGAGCTGAGCTCCCATGAGTCAGGTCCCTTCCGTCGTCACTTGGACGCGTCGACGGCAGCCGGAGCGTCCTCGCCGAGCAGCTTGCCGTCCGAGGTCTCGAACTGCTTCTTGAACTCGGCGACGGCGTCGGCGATGGCCGTGATCGTGTCGTCGGACATCTTGGCGCCCTCCTTGATGGAGGTCATCAGGCCCTGCTCCTTGCGGTGCAGGTAGTCGAGCAGCTCGCGCTCGAAGCGCCTGATGTCGGCGACCGGTACCTCGTCCATGCGGCCCGTGGTGCCGGCCCAGATCGAGATGACCTGGTCCTCGGTGGCCATCGGCTGGTACTGAGACTGCTTGAGCAGCTCGACCATGCGCGTACCGCGCTCGAGGGAGGCCTTCGACGCGGCGTCCAGGTCGGAACCGAAGGCGGCGAACGCCTCGAGCTCACGGAACTGGGCGAGGTCCACGCGGAGCCGTCCTGACACCTGGCGGATCGCCTTGTGCTGGGCGGAGCCACCGACACGGGAGACCGAGATACCGACGTTCAGGGCCGGACGCTGACCGGCGTTGAACAGGTCGGACTCAAGGAAGCACTGGCCGTCGGTGATGGAGATGACGTTGGTCGGAATGAACGCCGACACGTCGTTCGCCTTGGTCTCGACGATCGGGAGACCCGTCATCGAGCCCTTGCCCATCTCGTCCGACAGCTTCGCGCAGCGCTCGAGCAGACGCGAGTGCAGGTAGAAGACGTCACCCGGGTAGGCCTCGCGCCCCGGCGGGCGGCGGAGCAGCAGGGACACGGCGCGGTAGGCGTCGGCCTGCTTCGAGAGGTCGTCGAAGATGATGAGGACGTGCTTGCCCTCGTACATCCACTGCTGGCCGATGGCCGAACCGGTGTAGGGCGCCAGGTACTTGAAGCCCGCCGGGTCGGACGCCGGGGCGGCGACGATGGTCGTGTACTCAAGCGCGCCGGCCTCTTCGAGGGCACCGCGCACGGAGGCGATGGTGGAACCCTTCTGACCGACGGCGACGTAGATGCAGCGCACCTGCTTGTTCACGTCGCCCGAGCGCCAGTTGTCGCGCTGGTTGATGATCGTGTCGACGGCCAGGGCGGTCTTGCCCGTCTGGCGGTCGCCGATGATCAGCTGACGCTGGCCACGGCCGATCGGGGTCATCGCGTCGACGGCCTTGTAGCCGGTCTCCATCGGCTCGTGGACCGACTTGCGGTCCATGACCGTGGGGGCCTGCAGCTCGAGGGCGCGGCGACCGGACGTCTCGATCTCGCCGAGGCCGTCGATCGGGGCGCCGAGCGGGTCGACGACGCGGCCGAGGTAGCCCTCGCCCACCGCGACGGACAGGACCTCGCCGGTACGGGTGACCGGCTGGCCCTCTTCGATGCCGCTGAACTCGCCGAGTACGACGGCGCCGATCTCGCGCTCCTCAAGGTTGAGGGCGAGACCGAGGGTGCCGTCCTCGAACTTCAGCAGCTCGTTGGCCATGGCCGAGGGGAGGCCCTCGACCTTCGCGATACCGTCACCGGCGACGGTGACCGAACCGACCTCCTCGCGCGAGGCCGCGTCCGGCTTGTACGCCTGGACAAAGTTCTCCAGTGCGTCCCGGATCTCCTCCGGCCGGATCGTGAGCTCCGCCATCTGGGTTCCCTGCTCTCCTTGTTGGGCCCGAAGTTTCACTTTGGGGGTCTGGGGACTCCCCCCAAGTACGAGGTGAATCCTCTGCACGGCCCAACTAGGGCCGTAATGACAACGTTTTGAGTTACTACTAGCTCGCCATGCGGCGGTGCGCGTCCTCGAGTCGGTCCGCGATGCTGCCGTTGATGATCTCGTCGCCGACCTGCACCGTGATTCCGCCGAGGACCGCGGGGTCCACGTCGAGGTTCAGGTGCATCTGTCGGCCGTAGACCTTCGCCAGTGCGGCACCGAGGCGCTGCTTCTGCTGGTCCGAAAGCGGAACAGCGGAAGTGACGACGGCGACCATGCGGTTCCGGCGGTCCGCGGCCAGCTTGGACAGGGACTCGAGTCCCGATTCCAGGCTACGTCCACGGGGCGCGGTCACAAGGCGCTCGACGAGCCGCTCCGTCACCTCGTTGGCACGGCCACCGAGCAGGCTGCGCAGCAGCTCGCTCTTGGCCGCGCCCGTGGCGGCGCGGTCGGTCAGCGCGGAACGCAGGCCGGTGTTCGAGGAGACGATCCGGCCGAACCGGAACAGCTCGTCCTCGACGTCGTCCAGCGCGCCGGACTTCTGCGCACCGGTCAGCTCGGCGAGGTTGGTGAGCTCCTCGAGGGCGTCCACCAGGTCACGCGACTGCGACCAGCGCGAGCGGACCAGGCCGGCCACCAGGTCGGCGGTCTCACCGCTGACCTGCCCGCCGAGCAGCCGCCCGGCGAGTTCGGCCTTGGCCTCGCCTGCCTGCGACGGGTCGGTGAGGACCCGGCGCAGCGATACCTCGCGGTTGAACAGCGCGGTGACCGAGGCCAGCTCGTCAGCGAGCTGCCGCACGTCCACCGAGGTGTTGTCGGTCAGCGCGTCGAGACGCTCGCGCGCGGCCGCGAGGGCCTCGCGGCTGGCTCCGTGCGCTGTCATCGAGCCGCCTCGGCCTTCGCCGCAGTCTCATCGAGTCCGTCGAGAAAACGGTCGATCGTGCGGCTCTGCCGAGCGGAGTCCTCAAGGGACTCACCGACGAGCTTGCCGGCCAGGTCGGTGGCCAGCTGGCCCACGTCCTGACGAAGCGACTGCGCGGCGGCCTTGCGGTCGGCGGCGAGCTGCGTGTGACCGGCGGCGACGATCTCCTCGCGCTGCCGCTGGCCTTCGGCGCGCATCTCAGCGATGAGCTGGGCGCCCTGCTCCTGCGCCTCCTGGCGCAGACGCGCGGCCTCGTGCCGGGCCTCGGCGAGCTGAGCCTTGTACTGCTCAAGCACGCTCTGGGCCTCGGTCTGAGCGGCCTCAGCCTTCTCGATACCGCCTTCGATCGCCTCCCGGCGCTCTTCCAGAACCTTGTTGATGTTCGGGAGGAGCTTCTTCCAGAAGAAGAAGAAGACGATGGCGAAGGCGATGGCGCCGACGAGCAGCTCGGGGCCCGGCGGAATGAGCGGGTTCTGCTCTTCCTCGGCCGCCAGCTGTACCAGGTTGGCGATCACATCATTGCCTTTCGTCGAACGGTACTAATCGTCTTTGGCGATCAGGAGCTGTAGACGAAGGGCATGACGATGCCGATGAGGGCGAGCGCCTCACAGAAGGCGAAACCAAGGATCTGGTTGGCACGGATCAGACCAGCGGCTTCGGGCTGACGGGCCAGGGCCTCGGTGCCCTTACCGAAGACGATGCCAACACCGATGCCGGGGCCGATCGCGGCGAGACCGTAACCAATGGAGCCGAGGGCCTTGAGGTCACCGGTGACGGCGGCGAGTTCGAGAGTCGCGGACATGCCGTTACTTCCTTCTCTTTCATGGACCGGTGGGGGTTGGCCACCGGGCGCTTAGGGGGGTTACAGAGGGGCTCAGTGGTGCTTGGCGAGAGCGCCCTGGATGTACGAGCAGGCCAGGAGCACGAAGACGTACGCCTGAACGGCCTGCACGAAGAGCTCGAAGAGGATCATGGCCATGGTCATCACGAACGAGACACCGGCGGCCGGGATCAAGAAGCTGTTCAGCAGGTACCAGGAGGCGACGGTGAACATCACCAGCATCAGGTGACCGGCGAACATGTTGGCAAAGAGTCGAACCGCGTGCGTGAAGGGACGCACGAGCAGGTTCGAGAAGAACTCGATGAACGACACGAGCCACTTGATCGGGCCGAGCGAGTTGTCGTAACCCGTGATGTTCTTCCAGCCGCCGACAAAGCCGTGCTTCTTGAAGGTGAGCGGCACCCAGATCAGGTAGACGATGAGCGCGAGCACCACCGGGTACGCGAAGATCGACGCGACCGGGAACTGGGTCAGCGGAATCACTGACCAGATGTTCATGATCCAGATGAAGAAGAACAGCGAGACCATGAGCGGGACGTACTTCTCGCCGTCCTTCTTGCCCATCGTCTCGTAGACGATCCCGCGGCGTACGAAGTCGTAGCCGGCCTCGCCCATCAGCTGCAGCTTGCCCGGGACGACCTTGGCCTTGCCGAACGCCATGAAGAAGAAGCTGACCACGACGAGGGTCGTCAGCAGGGCGAGCAGCATGACCTTGTTGAACTCGAACCCGCCGACGGTGGCAATCGGCTTGAAGAGGAACGAGTGCAGGCCCGGAGCCGGGAAGCCACAGCCGTTGTCGGACATGATCCGACAGCTCCAGTCAAAGGCGAGCTCAGTTTGGTCAGCACTCACCGCGGGCTCCTTCGGCGTGACGCATAGGTACGGCAACCTCGTTGTCGTGTCGGCGCGGCGCGCAGCCGCGGTTCGGCACCAGACTGGTGTTTCGGATGTGGGCGCGGCGTTCAGGCATCGAGCCTCGCGATCGTGCAGGCGTCAGCTCAGATGCCCGCGCCGGCTGTGCCGCAGTTGGCACCGGACGATAGCAGCATCCCGATCTCGCATTTATCCCGGCCCTACCCTTCACGTCGAGGACCCCGACTTCTCCGGCTTGTCCTTCTGCTCGGAGTCAGGATCGACGTAGAGGATCTTGGCCTTCATGAACGCGCGGGCCTGCGAAGCCATCCACACGACGGTCGCGACCACAAGCCCCACGGCGAACGCCTTGGGGTTGAACAACGTGGTGTCCTTGAAGAGAGCCACGAAGACAAGAAGCAGGAGAAGTTGGGCGACGTAGAGCACAAGCCCCATCGCCTGGAACAACTGCGGAAGCGATTTCGCCGTGCGTTGAAGCACGAACATCCCGAGCCCCATGAAGGCGATGACCACCAACGTGCCGATGACCGCACCGAGCGCTCCCTTGCCGCCCGCGACCACAGCACTGACGGCGGCGACGATCACGCCGGCGGCAGCGGTGGGTACAGCGGACTGCAGGAGAGTTCGGGTGTCTTGAGACGGCATGGCGGCGCTCCGCTTACTGATGGGGGCAGGGTGTCGTCATGGACGAGCGTAGTCCGGGGTCGAGGGTGTACCTCGGGCCAATAGACCGTCGCACTACGGTCCTTCGGCTCTGTCCCCTGGTTTCGTGAACGGTATCACAAACTATTTGATGAGGTCTTTACCTCGTAGGTGTGCTGGCTGTCACACATGAGAGTTAACCCGCGCGTCTGTGCGCGCAACGCGGCAACTTGTCTGGTATTGGGCAAGTTTGACGCCGACAGTCAACTCGACGAACCGGCCTTGCGCCGATCTTCGAAGCGCGAGCGGGTGCCAACGGCCGTCGCCCCGTTGACGCCTGACCCGACCGGAGGACGGTCGTCCGTCTCCGCGTCGGGCTCGTCCGTCGCATCCGCCTCGTCGGTCGCGGACACGTCCGCGGCCGCCCCCTTGCGCCGCCGGTAACGCGGCGGCACGAAGGACTCCGCCCAGCGCGGGATGTGCGGGGTGAACCTCGGCAGCATGAGCAGCACGAGACCCAGCGCGCTCAGGGCGACGATCACGAACAAGATCCACATGCTGGCCGAGTGGACCGAGTAGGCCACCGTGCCGAAACCGATGAGTGCCGACCAGAAGTACATGATCAGCACCGCACGGCTGTGGGAGTGGCCGATCTCCAGGAGGCGGTGGTGGAGGTGGCCGCGGTCGGCCGCGAACGGCGACTTGCCGTTCCACGTACGCCGCACGATCGCGAGGACCAGGTCGGCGAACGGGATCGCGATGATCGTCAGCGGCATCAGGAGCGGGATGAAGACCGGAAGCATCGCGTGCGTGGCATCGCGGGCGCCTCCGAAGTTCAGGCTCAGGGCGTCGCCGTCGATCTGGCCTGTGGCGGAGATCGCCCCCGCCGCGAGGACCAGGCCGATCAGCATCGAGCCCGAGTCCCCCATGAAGATCCGGGCGGGATGGATGTTGTGCGGCAGGAAGCCCAGGCACATGCCCATCAGGATCGCGGCGAAGAGCGTCGCGGGGGCCGCGGCCTCGATGCCGTAGCCGTACCAGATCCGGTAGGCGTACAGGAAGAACGCCGTCGCCGCGATGCACACCATGCCCGCGGCGAGGCCGTCGAGGCCGTCCACGAAGTTCACCGCGTTGATGGTGATGACGACGAGCGCGACCGTCAGGAGCGTGCCCTGCCCCTGGTCCAGGAGGACCATGCCGTAGCCGGGGACCGGGATCCACAGGATCGTCAGGCCCTGGAGGACCATGACGCCCGCCGCGATCATCTGGCCGCCGAGCTTGATCAGCGCGTCGATCTCGAACTTGTCGTCGAGGACGCCGATGATCCAGATCAGCGCGGCACCGGAGAGCAGTGCGCGCGGCTCGTTCGACCGCTCGAAGACGTCACTCAGGTTCGGCAGGTGGTCGGCGACGAGCAGACCGGCGCACAGCCCGAAGAACATCGCGATACCACCGAGCCGGGGCGTGGGCTCCCGGTGTACGTCGCGGGCGCGGATCTCCGGCATGGCGCCGGCCACGATCGCGAACTTCCGCACCGGGCCGGTCAGCAAGTAAGTCACCGCGGCCGTGATGCAGAGCGTAAGGAGGTATTCACGCACGGGCTTCCCCACAGGTATCGCTGGCCATCTCAGCCCCACACACTAGCTCTGCATGCTTACGGTTGGGGACTTCCGGGTAGCGACGATGGTTGCACGAGTACGTGCGGTTCCTTGACGCGCCTACCCCGACCTAGGTCGGATACGGCGGAAATCTGCCCACCAGTTCACGCACTTCCTCTCGTACTTTCGAGTCCTGCACGCCTTTGGATTCATCTCGCACCGCGTCGGCGACGAGCCCGGCGATCCGCACCATCTCCGCGTCCTTCATGCCCTGCGTGCTGACGGCGGCCGTCCCGAGCCGCAGTCCGCGCCCGTCGGGGCGGGGCAGGGCGCACGTGTCGAGGACGAGGCCGCGGGCGGCGAGTCTGCCCCGGGCGGTGTGCGCGTCGGCCCCCAGGGGCTCGGGGTCGGCGAGGATCAGATGCGTGTCGGTGCCGCCGGTGGTGATCGCGCAGCCCGCCGCAGCGAGCGATTCAGCCAGAATGCGGGCGTTCGCGACGACCTGATGGGCGTACGCGGTGAAGGCCGGGGTCTCCGCCTCGCCGAACGCGACGGCCTTGGCGGCGATCGTGTGCATCTGCGCGCCGCCCTGCGTGAAGGGGAACACGGCCCGGTCGATACGTGACGCGAGCCCGGCCCCGCACAGGATCAGGCCCCCGCGCGGGCCGCGGAGCACCTTGTGGGTCGTGGCGCACACGACGTCGGCGTACGGCACGGGACTGGGGGCCGCTCCCCCGGCGATCAGGCCGATCGGGTGCGCCGCGTCCGCGATGAGGTACGCCCCCACGTCGTCGGCGATGTCGCGGAAGGCCGCGTAGTCGATGTGCCGGGGGTAGGCGATGGAGCCGCAGACGATCGCCTTCGGCTGGTGCGAGCGCGCCAGGGACCGCACCTCGTCGTAGTCGATGAGGCCGCTCTCCGGGTCGACGCCGTAGCCCACGAAGTCGAACCAGCGCCCCGAGAAGTTCGCGGGCGAACCGTGCGTGAGGTGGCCGCCGTAGGGCAGGCCCATGGCCAGGACGGTGTCGCCGGGGCGTAGCAGGGCGGCGTACGCGGCGAGGACCGCGGAGGAGCCGGAGTGCGGCTGCACGTTGGCGTGCTCGGCGCCGAAGAGGGCCTTGGCGCGGTCGACGGCGATGCGCTCGGCGACGTCCACCAGTTCGCAGCCGCCGTGGTGACGGGCGCCGGGGTAGCCCTCGGCGTACTTGTTGGCCAGCGGGGAGCCGAGCGCGGCGAGCACCGCCGGTGAGGTGAAGTTCTCGGCGGCGATGAGCTGGAGGCAGGATCCCTGGCGGTCCTGTTCGGCGAGGAGGATCTCCGCCATCTGGGGGTCCGCGCGGCGGAGCGCGGCGAAGTCAGCGGGCGCCGTCGGGGCGGCGGTGGGTGCGGTGCTGACCGGCATCTTGGGCTCCGGGCCTCGCGAGGGGTGAGGATCCCTCCAATGTAGGCCCGCCACACGGCGCCCGCGCGGCGTCGCTGGCGGATCTTCCGCCCGTGGTGCAGAGAAAGGTTTACGCCTTGGCCCGCACGCCCGTCAGCGCCGTCACCACCGGGTCGAGCGCCTCGTTGATCTCGTCGCCCACCGAGCGGAAGAAGGGCAGCGGCGCCCCATAGGGGTCGTACACCTCGTCCGCCTCCGCCGTGGGCGCCAGGAGCCAGCCACGCAGTGCCGCGGCGGCCCGTACCAGGGCCCTGGCCCGCTCGACGACACCTCCGTCGACGTCGGGCAGGGTCGCCGGGTCTATGGCCCGCACAAGGCGCGTGAACTCTTTGAGCGTGAACGTGCGAAGGCCCGCCGAGTGGCCCATCGAGATGACCTGCGCCCGGTGGTCCCGGGTCGCCGTCAGGACGAGGTCCGCGCGGATGACGTGCTCGTCCAGGAGCTCGCGTCCTTTGAAGCCGGATGCGTCCGCGCCGAAGTCCGCGAGCACGGCCTCGGCGTTGGTCTCCATGGGGGCGCCTTCGTGCCCCCACGTGCCCGCGCTCTCCACGATCAGGCCGCCCGTGAAGGGATCACCCAGGCGGTCGGCCAGGGCATGCCTGGTCAGCCGCTCGGTGATCGGCGAGCGGCATACGTTTCCGGTGCTGACGTGGAGGATGCGGAACGAAACGGGATGAGCCGCTATGCCACGCCCCGTCTCAGGGGCTGTCAATTCGCCACCTCGAGGTCGGGTACCACCTTGCGGAGCTCCTCCGCGTCCAGGGCGCCCGCGCGCAGCAGTACGGGCACCTTGCCGGTGACGTCCACGATCGAGGAGGGAACGATGCCGGGCGTCCTGCCGCCGTCCAGGTACACGGAGACGGAGTCGCCGAGCATCTCCTGCGCGGCGTCACAGTCCTCCGGAGCGGGGTGTCCCGTGAGGTTCGCCGATGAGACCGCCATGGGGCCGACCTCGGTGAGCAGTTCGATGGCCACGGGGTGCAGCGGCATCCGGATCGCGACGGTCCCACGGGTGTCCCCGAGGTCCCACTGAAGCGACGGCTGCTGCTTGGCGACCAGGGTCAGCGCGCCGGGCCAGAAGGCGTCGACGAGCTCCCAGGCCGACTCGGAGAAGTCGGTGACCAGGCCGTGCAGGGTGTTCGGGGAGCCGATGAGGACGGGCGTGGGCATGTTGCGGCCCCGGCCCTTGGCGTCGAGCAGGTCGGCACACGCCTCCGGTGTGAAGGCGTCGGCACCGATGCCGTAGACGGTGTCGGTGGGCAGCACGACCAGCTCGCCACGGCGGACGGCCGACGCGGCCTCGCGCAGACCGGTCGTCCGGTCGGTCGCGTCATTGGTGTCGTATCGCCGTGCCATCTAGCGGGCCTCCTCGTACACGAACTGCTGGCTTGAAGTGGGAGTGCTCACGGCATCGCCTTGCGGGCGGTCGCGAACCTCGGCCGGTTGTTGAGGTCGGGGTGATCGGCCGCGTCGGCCCAGCCCCGCTCCTCGGTGAAGATCCACGGCACCTGGCCGCCCTGGGTGTCGGCGTGCTCGATGACGACGACACCTCCGGGCCGCAGGAGGCGGTGTGCGGTGCGCTCGATGCCGCGGATCAGGTCGAGGCCGTCCTCGCCGGAGAAGAGCGACAGTTGCGGGTCGTAGTCGCGGGCCTCGGGAGCCACGTACTCCCACTCGGTGAGCGGAATGTACGGCGGGTTCGAGACGACGAGGTCGACCTGGCCGTCGAGCTCGGGAAGGGCGTCACGCGCGTCGCCCTGGGAGAGCTTGACCCTGGATCCCTCGACGTTCTTGCGCGTCCACTTCAGGGCGTCCTCGGACAGCTCAACGGCGTACACCCGTGAGCGCGGGACCTCCTGGGCCATGGCCAGGGCGATGGCCCCGGAACCCGTACAGAGATCGACGATGAGCGGCTCGACGACGTCCATCGCGCGCACGGCGTCTATGGCCCATCCGACGACCGACTCGGTCTCCGGGCGCGGCACGAAGACACCGGGGCCGACCTGCAGTTCGAGGTAGCGGAAGAAGGCGCGCGCGGTGATGTGCTGGAGCGGCTCGCGGGCCTCACGGCGCGCGATCGTCTCCCAGTAGCGGGCGTCGAAGTCCGAGTCCTTGACGGAGTGCAGCTCGCCCCGCTTCACGCCGTGCACGAAGGCGGCGAGCTCCTCCGCGTCGTTGCGCGGCGAGGGCACGCCGGCGTCGGCCAGCCGCTGGGTGGCCTGGGCCACTTCCGCGAGCAGCAGGTTCACGCTGGTCCTCCGGGGCTGAGCTGAGCGATGGGCGGGTGCGGTCGGGGCTCAGGCTGCCGCGAGCTTGGCTGCGGAGTCCGCGTCGACGCAGGCCTGGATGACCGCGTCGAGCTCTCCGTCGAGCACCTGGTCCAAGTTGTACGCCTTGAAGCCGACGCGGTGGTCCGAGATCCGGTTTTCCGGGAAGTTGTACGTCCGGATCTTCTCGGAGCGGTCGACGGTGCGGACCTGGCTGCGACGGGCGTCCGCGGCCTTGCTCTCCGCTTCCTCCTGAGCCGCGGCAAGGAGCCTGGAACGCAGAATACGCATCGCCTGCTCCTTGTTCTGCAGCTGGCTCTTCTCGTTCTGGCAGGAGGCCACGACTCCGGTGGGCAGGTGCGTGATGCGCACCGCGGAGTCGGTGGTGTTGACCGACTGGCCGCCGGGGCCCGACGAGCGGTAGACGTCGATGCGCAGGTCGTTCGCGAGGATCTCGACGTCGACCTCCTCGGCCTCGGGCGTCACCAGGACGCCGGCCGCGGAGGTGTGGATCCGGCCCTGCGACTCCGTCGAGGGCACGCGCTGCACGCGGTGCACGCCGCCCTCGTACTTCAGTCGCGCCCAGACGCCCTGTCCCGGCTCGGTCGCGCCGTTGCCGCCCTTGGTCTTCACGGCGACCTGGACGTCCTTGTAGCCGCCGAGCTCGGACTCGGTGGCGTCGATGATCTCGGTCTTCCAGCCGACGCGCTCCGCGTACCGCAGGTACATGCGCAGGAGGTCGCCGGCGAAGAGCGCCGACTCGTCGCCGCCCGCGCCCGCCTTGACCTCGAGGATGACGTCCTTGTCGTCGCTGGGGTCACGGGGCACCAGGAGGAGCCGCAGCTTCTCGGTGATCTCCTCGCGCTGCTTCTCCATGTCCTTGACCTCGGCGGCGAACTCCGGGTCCTCCGCGGCCAGTTCACGGGCCGTCGCGATGTCCTCGCCGGTCTGCTTCCAGGCGCGGTACGTCGAGACGATCGGGGTCAGCTCGGCGTAGCGCTTGTTGAGCTTGCGCGCGTTGGCCTGGTCCGCGTGGACCGAGGGGTCCGCGAGCTTCGTTTCCAGATCGGCGTGCTCGCCGATCAGTTCCTCGACCGCCTCGAACATCGGGGTCTCCTGGTTTTCTGCGTTCCTACGCGAAGGTTCTACGCGAAATATGGCTGCTGCGTCAGACGGCAAAGCGCCGGTCCCAACCGCCCCCTCCCGAGGGCGGCCGAAGACCGGCGCAGTGGCTCGCTACTTGTTGGCGGCGGCAGCCTTGCCGAAGCGGGCCTCGAAGCGGGCCACACGGCCACCGGTGTCGAGGATCTTCTGCTTGCCCGTGTAGAACGGGTGGCACTCGGAGCAGACCTCGGCGCGGACGGTGCCGCTGGAGATCGTGCTGCGGGTGGTGAATTCGGCGCCACAGGTGCAGCTGACCTGGGTCTCGACGTACTCGGGGTGGATCTCGCGCTTCAAGGTGTCTCCTAGTTTCGGGAGGGCTCCGGGTCGTACGCGCGGATTGCTCGTACGTGAACCGGGACCGACGTACCAGTCTGCCAGGACCGGTCGCATCTGCCCAAACCGGGGTGGGTTCCGTTCTATTCCCGGCGGGCTGCGAGCGGCGCTGTTTGTCGCCGCTTGTGGCTGCCTGCCGCTACTTCACGACGTCGCTCGCGTCACCCTTGTCGCCCGCGGACTGCTCGGTGGCGGACTTGGGGATCGGCTTGTCGGCCTTGAGCGCCGCCCAGACCTGCCGGTCGGCCTTCTCGAGGGGCAGGACGCGGTTGGGGTCGTTGGGGTCGTACTGGATGGGCAGCGTGACCATCTTCATGTCGCCACCGCCGATGCCCTTGAGCCCGCTCGCGAAGCCCGCCAGGCTCTTGACGTCGTTCAGGTCGGAGTCGGTGGTGATGGCGCTGGTCGCGTCGTTCGCGAGGTCGTACAGCTTCTTCGGGTTGCTGAAGACGCCGACGTCCTCGACCTGCTTGATCAGGGCCTTGATGAAGGCCTGCTGCAGCTGGATGCGGCCGAGGTCACTGCCGTCGCCGACGCCGTGCCGGGTGCGGACAAGGCCGAGAGCCTGCTCGCCGGTGAGCTGGTGCTTGCCGGCCTCGAGGTTGAGGTGGCTGTCCTTGTCGTGGATGGCCTTCTTGGTGGTGATCCCGACGCCGCCGAGGGTGTTGATCAGCTTCTTGAAGCCC
The DNA here is from genome assembly GCF_042795295.1 of Streptomyces sp. NPDC056486. NCBI lineage: Bacteria > Bacillati > Actinomycetota > Actinomycetes > Kitasatosporales > Streptomycetaceae > Streptomyces > Streptomyces sp. NPDC056486. Next base: position 886 of record NZ_JBHTSF010000115.1, on the reverse strand, counting down.
GTGAAGTCGACCTCTACGTAGTGATCCATCCGGATGCCGGACATTTTCTCCACGGTCTTGACGGCGCAGGCGGGGCCGCCGACCTCGTACGCCGTGTTGAACATCTGCCGCTCGCCGCCCGGATCCGTCTCGTCCTCGTCCGTCTTGCACTCGGGGCGGGATATGAGCGTGTCGCGGGGTATCGAGACGACGCTTGCCGTCTTGTGGCCCTTGTTCACGTGCACGATCATCGCCGTGTCCGAGCGGGCGGCGCCCTCGTCCTTGCCGTACTTGGCGTTGTCGCCGGAGCGGGAGTCGGAGCCGAGGACAAGGATGTCCTGCGAGCCGTTGTCGACGTTCTTGGGGCGGTCCGTGCCGAGCGCCGCGTTGATGTCGACGCCCTTGATGTTGCCGTTGAGCTTGAAGTACACGAAGCCGAGGCCCGCACCACCGAGGACGACCACCGATGCCGCGGTCCATGCGGTGACGACGAGTACCTTTCGGCGCTTGTCGCGCGGCTTTCGACGCCGACCGCCACCGCCTCGGTGACGCTTCGGTGCCGTATCCGCGGATGCGCTCTCGTCTGTCATGTGCTCCTCAGTCCTCGTCGGGTCGGTTACCCCCTGCTTTCAGGGTCAGTCGCAGTCAGTCGCGGTCTGTCGTTACTTGTCAGACGTGGAAACCGAAAGAAGGGTTGCACAGCCACTTATGAGTGCCCCGGCGCGCGCCCGTGACGCATCGTGCACTCCCGTCTCGCGCTTCCCGCTTCTCACCTGCGATTTTCTCCGCCATGGGGCTACTGCCCGTGACCATAAGAATCTCTTAGAGGTGTGGCCAAGGTCATTCAGCGCCCCTTTCACACCCCGCGCTCCCCGCGCACCCACAACGCAGAAGGCCGCCCCCGTCG
>NZ_JBHTSF010000114.1:0-28824 GCF_042795295.1 Streptomyces sp. NPDC056486 | reverse complement strand
ATTCCAAATTGTCAAGGCGCACTTGCCTTACCTTGAGTGAGTCAGATAAGCCGAGGCACCCCATCAAATGCCCGGAGATGACCCAACCCCGTCACGCGCCACAACTGGCCGAAGATGCGCCAGGGTTGTCACCTGCACCACGACCGGGAACACCAGGCCCGCACCCGGGCCCAGACACGCCGGGCCCTCCTGGAAGTCTCCGGACAGATGGCGTTAGACCTGTAGTCGTGGCGGTTCGGCACTGCGTAGACGAAGTACGCCGACGGCGGAGTCGAGAGCTCTGGTCAGGCCGCCTGCAGGGCTGCTGCGGGACAGAGGGCAGCAGCGGTGGGGTGGAGCGTAGGCCGGGCGAGGCGGCGGTTCATCAAGATGATGAGGGCGAGGGGCCATCGCTTCCGCGTGGGCGGGCAGTCTTTCGTAGTCTCTGACCAGCCGCCTTGCGTGCAAGATCCATTCGAGTGAGCGTTCCACGACCCATCTGCGCGGGAGCAGGACGAAGCTGGTTGCGCCTTTGGGGCGACTGACGGTCTTGACGGTCGGCCCCAGCGCAAAAGCTGCTGATCATGAGCCTGTCGGCCTGCCGTCTCGTAGGTCTGGTTATGGGAAACCGTCCGTCGCGGCCGTGGATCGTGTCAGACGAACTGTGGTCGCTCATCGAGCCGTTGCTGCCGAAACCGGGTCCGAAGAAGGCCCAGGGCAGACCGCCGGTGCCGGACCGGCAGGCGTTGTGCGGGATCTTGTTCGTGCTCTACACCGGCATCCAATGGGAGTACCTGCCGCAGGAGTTGGGCTTCGGCTCGGGCATGACGTGCTGGCGGCGCCTTGCCGCGTGGCACGAGGCCGGCGTCTGGGACCAACTGCACGTCACGCTGCTGAAGAAGCTCCGGTCGGCGGACCAGCTGGACTGGTCGCGGGCGGTGATCGATTCCTCGCACGTCCGGGCCGCTCGGCGAGGCCCAGAAGCGGGCCCAGCCCGGTCGCCCGGGCCCGGCCGGGCAGCAAGCACCACGTCCTCACCGACGGCCAGGAGTTCCCGCTCGCGCTGTCGCTGACCGGCGGGAACCGTAACGATGTCACCCAACTGATGCCCCTGCTCGACAAGATCCCGGCCGTGACCGGTCTCGTCGGTCGACCACGGCGTCGGCCGGACATGCTCTTCGCCGACCGCGGCTACGACCACGACAAGTACCGGCGCCTGCTGCGGGCCCGCGGCAGCCGCCCGGCGATAGCCGAACGAGGTCAGCCGCACGACACCGGCCTGGGCACCTTCCGCTGGGTCGTGGAACGGATGATCTCCTGGCTGCACGGCTTCCGCCGCCTACGCATCCGCTGGGAACGACGCGACGACATCCACGAAGCGTCCTCGGCCTCGCCGCCTGCCTGATCACCCACCGCCACGTCCAACGCCTTTGTTAGCACCTCTAAGTCAGATGGATGAGGCGGGAGCCGCACCCAAGCCAGATCGGCACGGGGCGAAGCGCGCCAAGTGGGCGGGGGCTCCAAACAGGACTGGCCATCGAAGGCGCCGGGAGACCTGGCATCACGAATTGCTCCTGCGCTGTGTCTGCGCGTGCGGACATGAGCCCGGACGCGAGCCCGGGGGCTACTTCTGCCTGGGGTACGCCCCTTGCACCGGTCGGCCCGCCAGTGCCTCGTCGACCTCGTGTTGAAAGTATTCGAAGTTGGTCAGGGCGAACCATCCGCACGGTTCGACGCGCTCGGGGATCGCCTTGTCCGTCTCGTCGACGTACCCCTCGTCGCCCGCGTCATAGAAGCAGTGCCGCTGCAGAACGTGGGAAGAGGCCAGAACTTCGTGTGCCACGGTGCGGAAGTAGCCCTTGTTCCACAGCCAGTTCATGGTGAAGAAGGGCGGCATGAGCAGCCGGTCCGGGGTCAGCAGCCCAAGATCCGGGTCTTGACTCACCGAGGGGACGTCGTAGAGGTAGGCGAGGATTCCCCCGGGGAAGCGGCCCTGTGGCCCGCTCTCGCCGGTGTTGACGATTCTGCCGAACCGATAGCTCGCGTCGCCCAGCTGGAGAGCGAATACGTCTCCCGCCTCGTGCTGGCGACGCTGGCCCTTCATCTTCCTCAAAGGCACAGCGCATTGGTCCTTTCCGAGTCCGAGGCGGGTTGGGGGCAGTTTGCCCCGCCCGCAACCTGAATGCCACCGGGCCCAGCTGGCCCTATCGGATCCCGGGCGAGGCCGGGGTGCGACTGTCGGCACGGATACACCCAACCGCAGCCCGACAGGAGCGCGCACCGCTAGCAGGTCGTGACTGCTGCACTGTGTGGCGGACGGCCTTGCGAGTCATCCCGAGGGGCGGGAACCTTGGCATCCGGCCGGCACCGTTGCGGGCGCCGGCATGTGAGTTCTTCGCACAGGAACCGGGAGTGCCACATGTGGAGATTGGACGCGGTGCGGTGAAGGCGTTACGGGGCGGGGGAGTGGTGTTGCTGCTGGCCACTGTGCTTATGGGCTGCGGGGAGGGCGAAGGCGGTGCTCCTGACGGTGCGGCCGGACCGACCTCCGGCGGGTCGACCGCGGCTTCGGCCAACAGCAGCGACGGGCCCGAGTCCACGAGCACGACAGCAAACGCGACGAGTCCTCGTGCATACGTCGCCATGACCGTGGACGGCGAACTGCACGCGATGCTGACCTTCAAGCTCTTCCCCGCCGGTGGCCAAGTGGTCGGGAAATACACGTTGGTGCACTTCGACGGCTCCGGACGTGAGGTCCGGACAAAAACCGACTTCAACGGGCGCGGGACCGGCACTATGGTCGAGCTTGACGGCCTCGCCGACTACGGAGTGGTGAAGGGAACCCTCTCCAACGATCGAACCCGGCTGACACTCGACCGCACCTTCGGTGTGGAGAAGAACCAGTGGAAGGTCGTCTCCTCCAAGGACGTGTTCGAGTCTGCGGTCAGGGAGTACGCCAAGCGGTTCGCATCCTGTTCCAAGAAGAAGGACTACAACCCCTGTGAGGGCGTGACGTGACCCGCCGGGCGGCACCCAGATCTCGGCCGCAGGCCCTAGGCGCGCTGTCTCATGACGTTGGTTCCACGAAGTCCTCGATGGTGAGATGCCGCGGGAGGGCGTCGAGCGGTTCCGGCGGCTGGTCGAAGGTGATGCGGTAGTTGCTGCCGCCGTGGGTCCATGACCTGCTCGATGCCGGGATGGGGGATCCGGGCGGTCGCGCACGGCGTTCGCGACCGCCCTCATGCAGCAGACCACTGCCTTCCAGGGCACCTTCAACGACGTCTCGGAGGCCGTTACCGCTCACGTCGCCCGCTCCCGGTTCCTCTGCGAGGGCGGCCGGCGCTTCGTCGTCCTCATGGAGGAGTCAGTCCTGCGCTTCCGCACCGCCTGTCAGTCTTCCGTCCAGTTACGACATGTGTCGCTCGCTGAACTGCTGTGCTGCGGATGGCGGATCCTGCGCATTGGCTTCGCAGGCCTTGGCGGGCTGCTTCTGCGGAGTGGGGGGGAGCGGGTGTACCTGCAGGATCATCGGCGGTGGGTCATCGAGACCACAAAGGCGGAGATCAGGCCCAGGGTGTTGATGGTTCCGAAGGCCGCCGTCAGGGGTTCCTTCAACGCCGGGTATTCATGGATGACGATTCCCGCGACGGCGCAGACTGTCAGCGCCAGCACGATGCCCATTGCGGTCAGTGCCGCCGGCATCCATGTGCCTGGGGGGGGAGGACCCGGTATGGGCGGAGCCGGGCTCGGGTTCGGTGCGGCCGGGTCTGGCTGTGGTGCAGTGGTCATGATCGGGTTCCCCACTGGTAGTGGCCGGGTCCAGCGTTCACCCTGCGGGCCGAGGAGTTCGTCAGCCGCCACGAGCCGGAGCGGCAGAGACGCTCGCTGAGGCTACTGGCGCCTCAGGGCCGTCCGGGTTGCTTGAGCAGAGTGCAACGTGGAGGGCGGTGGTCGCGCAAGCGGCGTCGGAGGGGGCCTTATTGGTGCTTCATCTCAGTAAGTGAGGCGAATGGATCGTCAGGCGGGCGGCCATTCTTGAGGTGAGCCGCTGGGCCCGCGAGCCCGTCGCCCATCTCCGGCAGCGCTGTTGGCAACCGCACCGTCACGCGTCGTACGTCCCGGGGGTGCCTTGCCGGGGCTGCCACCCGACGTCTCGATGCCATCCGGCAACTTGTGGCGGGCCGACAGGCAGGGCGAGTTGTCGCCTGACGAGGGACTGAACGGCGCCACATTTAGCATCATAAGGTGCAGGCATCCTTTTTAGTCGTTCTTCGAGAGGCCCGTGGCGCCCTGGTTCGACTACGTGCTCACCCACGTGACCGTCGTCCGTGGGGTTGAGGCCCGGGGAGGCGGGCGGGAGGTCGTCCGGGCGGCAAATCATCCTCTGTTACACACCTGTGTCGATTCGCCCTACAACGAACCCCGGGGCCGCGTCGTCTAGCAGGTGGGATCCGACCCGCGGAGCAAGGACGAACGAGGAGTGGGCAGCAATGGGGGACATACGCAGACGAGGAGCCGTGGCTCTGGGGATCACCGTGCTGGTAGCCCCGCTCACGGTGGCGCTCGGCACGGGCAGTGCGCAGGCCGCCTCGTGCTCGACGCAGACCGGGCCGTACCAGAAGCAGGTCGAGAAGTTCCTCGGCCGCCCGGTGGACGGCAAGCAGTCGGCAGCTGACTGCAAGGTCATCAAGGCCTTTCAGACCAAGCACAAGATCAGCCCGAACGCCGGGTACGCGGGCAGCGTCACCTGGGGCGTCATGAACCTCATGAACAAGCAGAAAGCGGTGGGCAACACCCCCAACAAGGCGGGTAAGTGCCCGACCGATAAGGGGCGCATCGCCTGTGTCGACCTGACGCTCCAGCTCAGCTGGATCCAGGACGGCAAGACCCTCAAGTACGGCCCGATCCCGGTGCGCACCGGCCGCAACGGCCACGAGACCCGCACGGGCCTGAAGAAGGTCTACTGGCGCAACATCGACCACGTGTCGAGCATCTACCACGTGCCGATGCCGTACAGCCAGTTCTTCGACGGCGGCCAGGCGTTCCACTCGGTCGGCATCAGCGTCTGGTCCCCGCCGGGCTCCCACGGCTGCGTCAACATGACGAAGAAGGACGCCGTGCAGTACTGGAACATGCTTCGCAAGGGCGACGACGTCTTCGTCTACGGCCGCAAGCCCGGCACCTGATCCGCCGTTTTCGCAGATCCGACGGCCCGCGCGAGGGGCGCCGCCGAACGAAGCTGCGCCCTCCTGAAGTGACTGGCCGGAGCGCGAGCCGCGGGCAAGCGCGGATGGCCCCTCGACGTGCGCACCGGCCTCCTGCTGCTCGCCGGGGCCGGGTCAACCTACGTAGCTTTCCAGCACCCCGGTTTCGGCGCCGCATTGCTGGTCGGCGTCGCCGTCGTGACAGTCCTGCACACCCTGCTGGGGACGGCGGTGAAGGCATCCGCCGGCGGGCGCGACCGGGCCCGCCGGTTCAGGCTGGAGCCGTGGAGTTCCCGATCGACGTTGCGCTCGCCTCCGTGTGGATGTACCTGGCGATGGCCGCTATGGCGCTGCCGGAGGGGACCGTCCTGGACGGCGTTATGTGACCTGTGGGGGCCCCAGCCCACAGGTGTCTCAGGGGGCGCAGCTCCCATAGATGAGACGTGACGGGCGTCGCGGCCGCGTGCCGCAGCGGCCGCTCAGAGGTGGCCGTCCAGGAACTTGCGTACCTCGGCGATGGTCATAGGCCCCGTGCCGTGCGCCACTGCCTCTCCCTCCTTCAGCAGGACGTAGGACGGGGCTCCGGTGATCCCGTATCGCTCGGTTGCGGCCGGACAACGCGTGATGTCGGCGCGGACGGCCGTCAGGCGGCCCGTGTAGTCGTCGGCGATGTCACCCACGACGAGGTCCATCACCCGGCAGGACTCGATTGCCTTGGGCCATGTCCCGGTGAAGTACGCGAGGACCGGAACTCCGCTCATCCCGAGGACGAAATTGAACTCCGCGTCCTCACGGGGTTGGTGGACCCGCTTCGCCATGCAAGCTCCTGTCCTCACATTCCGTCATTCCATCCCCATCATCCCTCGCGCGGTGTGCCAGGCCTGCCCGGTCGGTCGGCCCGGCCCTCCGCCTCTGGTGACCCGGTCTGGCCGCCCGGCCGGGTCACCCGGCTGCAGCCCGCCTCGCGCCCGTGGGTCAGCTCGTGCCAGGACAGCGCCCTCTACGACGACATGAAGGCCGTTTTTAAGGGCATAGCGGCCCAGATCGCCGACCAGATGCTCGATGAGTACGTCGACGGGCGGGCCGGTGTGCATCGTTCACCGGATCCGGTCGAGCCGTATCCGCCACCGCGCTTCTCAGAGACAGCGCCCCCGACGGGCTTGTCGAGGCCTTGTCTGGTCTTCACCTCAGCCTCCGGTTCCGGCTGGCTGATACCGCTCTTCCCCGGGGCACATGAGCCAGCTGATGGCACCGAGAACGAGTCACGATTCCTGGACCGCGCGTGGACCGCTCGTGGATGCGGTCGTGGACGGTCGACGTACGCGTCAGCTGCCCCGAAGACCGACCGCCAGCGTCAGTTCAAGGACCCGGTGTGGCGATGCGAGATCCGGAAACAGCTCCCGCAGCTGCGACATCCGGTACCGGACCGTCTGGGGGTGGACGAACAACGCCGCCGCCACCTCGTCCCGCCTGCCCTGGTGCAGCAGCCACGCCCGCAACGTCTCCTCCAGCCGTCGTGCGGTCGCGGCAGGCAAGGTCCGCAACGGTGCGAGGGCTCGGGCACGCAGGTCGGCGAACGCGTCCGCGTCGGCGCTCAGCACCAGTTCGGGCAGGTGGTCCTCGGTGTCGTGAATATCAGAGGAGAGGGAGCGCGCGCGTACGGCTCGTGCGTACGAGGCGGACGCACGAGTCCATGGCCGGGCCGGGCCGACCACGGCGGTGCGGTCGGTCAGCTGCCGCAAGAGACGTGGCCGGTCGGCGTCGGGGACGAGCAGCACACCGGTGGCGTCCGGCAGATCGTCGAGGACGAGGGTGCTCGGGTCGAGCGTGCGGTAGGCGGGCCGGGCCTGGGCGGCGGGGAGCAGGACCGCGGTCAGCGAATCCGGAGGCTGCCACCCGGCCCGTTGGACAGAGGCAAGGAGTACGTCCGGACTCGCGCCGGCGAGGAGGTCGCGGGCCAGGTGTTCCAGGTGGCGCTCGTGGGCCCTGCCCCGGGCGGCCAGTTCGTCGGCGTGGCCCGCGGCGCTCGCGGCGGAGAGCTCGTCGATGTAGGCGAAGGTCAGCTCGGCGAACTTGGCGACCTCGGCGGCGGGCAGACCTGCGGGTACCGCGCCCGCTGCCAGGCAACGCCAGGCCACGCGGGCGCCGACGCGGTAGGCGCCGAGCAGGGCGTCCATCGAACGGCCGTCGCGCACCTCGCCGCGGCCCAGCTCGTAGGCCGCGTCACCGGCGTCGCCGCCGGTGGCGTGCCCGCTTGCGAGGTCCAGGTAGTGCCCCAGGGCGGTGCGGACGGCTCGGCGGATGGTGGCGCCCATGCGGCCCGAAAGGGCGTTGGCGTAGGGAGGGACCTCGTCGATGATCGCCTGGACGACCTCGTCGGCGGTGGTCTTCAGCGCGGCCCGAAGTACGGTGACCGTCGTCTCATCCAGGGCCAGTTCGCTGGCCCTCCGGATCGCATGCCCCATTTTTTGTTCCCTGCGAACAATCAAGCCGACCAGATTCACATCCTACGGACAGGACTTTACGCCCTGAGGCGCATCAAGCTGAAGCCATGACGAGTACAGCCCTCCGCGGCAGGGCGTGGAAACTGTTGGAGATGGTCACGACGCCGCTGCTGCCGTCGGACTACCTCGACCTGGTCAGCCCGCTGCGTGCGGGTGCTGACCTGCGTGGGCGCATCGAGGCCGTACACCCCGAGACGGGTGACGCCGCGACCATCGTGATCAGGCCGGGACGGGGCTGGCGCGGCCACACAGCCGGTCAGTACGTGCGGATCGGGGTCGACGTCGCCGGGGTGCGCCTGTGGCGTGCCTACTCCATCACCTCGCCGACAAACCGCCAGGACGGCCGCGTCACGATCACCGTCAAGGCGATCCCGGACGGCAAGGTCAGCAACCACCTGGTCCGCAGGGCCAAACCGGGCACGCTGATCCAGCTCGATCAGGCGACCGGTGACTTCGTACTGCCCCAGGCCAAGCCCGCCAAGGTGCTCTACCTGACGGCCGGCAGCGGCATCACGCCCGTGATGGGCATGCTGCGCGACACCGAGTTCGACGACGTCGTCATGGTCCACAGCGCGCCACAGCCGCAAGACGTGATCTTCCGCAACGAACTGCACGACCTGGTCGCGGACAAGAAGCTGCGGCTCACCGAGGTGCACACCGACACAGACGGCATGCTCGACATCGCCCGTCTCGACGAACTCGTGCCCGACTGGGCCGAGCGCGAGACCTGGGCCTGCGGGCCCGCGGGCCTGCTCGACGCCGCCGAAAAGCACTGGAGCGAGCACGGCGTACAAGAGCGCCTGTACACCGAACGCTTCCGCCCCGGGATCGTCGTCACCGGCGACGGAGGCGAGGTCACGTTCAGTGCCACCGGCAAGACCGTCGACGCGGACGGCGCCACGCCGTTGCTGGACATCGGCGAGGAGGCCGGCGTGCTCATGCCCTCCGGGTGCCGCATGGGCATCTGCTTCGGCTGCGTCACGCCGCTCAAGGCGGGCGCCGTCCGCGACCTGCGCACCGGCGAGGTAACCGAGGCGGAGCCGGGCGTCCTCATCCAGACCTGTGTGTCCGCCGCGGCGGGCCCCTGCGACATCGAACGGTAGGAGCACCTTGACCGCCATCGACCCCACCACCCACCTGACCGCGGAGCAGATCGAGGAGCTCGGCCGCGAGCTGGACGCGATCCGCGACGAGGTGATCGCCGGCCGCGGCGAGAAAGACGCCGCCTACATCCGTAAGGTCATCTCGGCGCAGCGCAAGCTCGAGCTGGTCAGCAGGGGCGTACTGCTGTTCTCGCTCTTCCCGCCCGCGTGGCTGATCGGCACCGCCGGTCTGTCCGTGGCGAAGATCATGGACAACATGGAGATCGGCCACAACATCCTGCACGGCCAGTGGGACTGGATGCGGGACCCGAAGATCCACTCCACCACCTGGGAGTGGGATCACGTCTCGCCTTCCGAGCAGTGGAAGCACTCGCACAACGAGCTGCACCACACGTACACCAACGTGATCGGCAAGGACAACGACCTCGGCTACGGCATCATGCGCGTCGACGAGGACCAGAAGTGGCACCCGTTCCACCTCGGCCAGCCGCTGTGGAACTTCATCAACGCCTGCTTCTTCGAGTACGGCATCGCAGCGTACGACCTGGAGCTCGCCAAGAACCTCCACAAGCGCCGCCGCAAGAACCCGGAGTTCCGCGCGCGGGCCAAGGCCGTGGGCCGCAAGATCCGCAAGCAGGTCCTCAAGGACTACGTGATCCACCCGCTGCTTTCGGGCCCGTCGTTCCTCCCCACTCTCGCCGCCACGTTCACCGCGAACCTGGTCCGCAACATCTGGACCCACTCGGTGATCATGTGCGGGCACTTCCCCGAGGGCGTGCAGGTCTTCGAGCGCCGGTCGATCAAGGGCGAGACGCGCGGCCAGTGGTACCTGCGCCAGATGATGGGCTCGGCGAACATCAGCGGCAGCAGGGCCATGCACTTCATGACCGGCAACCTGTCGCACCAGATCGAGCACCACCTGTTCCCGGACCTGCCGAGCAACCGGTACGCCGAGGTCGCGGTGAAGGTGCGCGCGCTGTTCGAAAAGTACGAGCTGGAGTACGTCACCGGGCCGCTGCCCAAGCAGGTGTTCTCCGCGTGGCACAAGGTCTTCCGGCTCTCGCTGCCGAACAAGAAGCCCAAGGTCAAGACGCCGGACCGCGAGCAGGAGCTCGTCGCAGCCTGATGCCCAGCATCGGTTAGATCTTTCGGCGGTACCGGCGACACGACACCGCCGGGTTCGGTGAGATCCGTTACGGACGGTGGGCGGCCCCGGCCGCGATACCAGACCGTACGACACGGGATCCGGGCAGCCCGGTGTCCGGCTGCGCTGCCTGGACGTGCGCCAGGAGCTCAGCACACAACCCCCGGCGAGGTGTTGTAGTGGGCTGACCTTCCGTGGTCGGGCCGGTAGTCGGGTGTGTACTCGCGCTCGGTTTGCCGACGGGCGGGCTGGGTGGAAGGCATGGGCTATGACGTGGACACTGCCGGAACCGATGCTCGCCGCCCCTGTGTCGGACCCTGCGCTGCTGCCGGGGTGGGCGGGTGAGCCGAAGTAGGGCGGATTCCGGGCTGGCATGTCCGTAGATGACGGCCGCGTGGTGCTGCGCTCCAGGCGGGGCACTTCCATGGGGACGGCGTTCCCCGAGATGGCCGCAGCCGCGGCGAACCTGTCGGCCGGAGCCGCGCTCGACGGCGTTATGTGACCTGCCGCTCCGTCTACCGGTTCGCGGCTCTGCGAGAGGCGATCCGGTTCGTGCGACCGACCGCACGGCCCACCGCGTTGCGCACCGCGAGGCCCGGCCGGGTGCGGGGCACCATGAGCCTGGAGAGCAGACCGACGCGTCGCTGCCGCGGACCTACCTCTCGGCGGAGCCGCGACTCGTAGGCGGCGAAGGCGCGGGCGTGATCACCGGGATGGGCGGCGAGCTCTTCTGTGAGGGCGTACGCGCCCGCCATCGCCATGCTGGACCCGTCGCCCAGCAGGGCTGCCGCCGCCGCCGCGTCCCCGAGCAGTACGACCCGTCCGCGGGACCACGAGGGCACCCGGATAGTGGTCAGGGGGTCGAAGAACGGCGCCGGGTGGTCGAGGAACGCCGCTACGAGTTCCGGTGCGCGCCACCGCACGTCGGCGTAGGCGTCGGCCACGGTCTGCTTGTGAAGGGCGATGTTCTTGCGGTCGTGGGGCGCCGACTGTGCGGCCCGGAAGGTGAAGATCGCGAGCGGAGTGGTCCGCGAGGGGTGGACGACCAGCATCCGGTTCGGCACGGTCAGCATCGTCATCTCGCTCGGGTCCTCGATGGCGTCGGGTTCCAGCGGCACGGTCGCGCCGTACAGGCCCAGGTCGCTCGCGAACTGCCGCTCGGGTCCGAATACCAGGCGCCGTACGGTGGAGTGCATCCCGTCGGCACCGACTACCAAGTCGAAGCGCCGTGGCGGGGACCGCCGGAAGGTGACGTCGACCCCACCTCCGTCCTGCTCAAGAGCAGTGACCGTGTCGTCGAACACGAACTCGGCCTCGGTCTGCGCCGACCGGTGGAGCACCTCGGACAGGTCGGCTCGGGTCACCTCGACCGTCGGCGCCTCGTCCGAGGTGAGCGGGAGCTGCAGGATGCGCCTGCCGCCGGGGTCGAGCAGGGTCAGTGACCGATTGCGGGTGGCGAGCCCGCGGAGCTGCGGGAGGATGCCCATGCGGTCGGCGGCCGGGATCGCGGGCCCCTTCACGACGATCGCACTGGCCAGGTGGGCTGCCCTTCTGTTCTGTTGCCGTACATCGGCCGTAGCGGCGATGGGAAGTCGCCAGTGGGTCTGAGCGCCCTGCTGATCGGTGCTGATCAGTACGCCGATTGCCGGTCTGCCGGGCTCGCTCAGCGCACCGTTCTGTTTCCAGTGAGATCGGATCGGGTACTCAGTGCCGGGGCGTGGAAGCCCGCTACGAAAGTCATGAAACCTCTTTCGAGAGATGTTTGCGGAACGAGGGAGAGGATCGGTGTGTGCGCACACGAACCAGCCCGGTACTGGTGACTGACGCGGGGTCATCGAGCCTGCGTCTGACGGTCTTCGGGGACGATGGTCAAGTCCTTAACGAACACCACAGTGACTCTCCGCCTGGCGAGGGGGCGACCGGATCGCTGCGGCAGTTGCTGAAGGAAGGGCCGGCTCCTACAGCTGTGGGTCACCGCATCGTCCACGGCGGATCGGAGCTGCGCAGCCACACTCTGCTGGACGATGCTGTGCGTGCCCGCTTGAACCAGGTGGCAGACCTCGCGCCATTGCACGTTCCCCAAGCACTGACCGTTCTGGACGCGGCTCGGGATCTGCTGCCGGGAGTTCCGCACGTCGCCTGCTTCGACACCGTCTTCCACGTCGGCTTACCCGTTGCGGCACGGGAGTACGCGGTACCTTCCAGCTGGCGCGATGAGTACGGACTGCGCCGCTACGGCTTCCACGGCCTGTCCTACGCCTGGGCGCTGGCCCGCACCGCTGAACTCCTCGGCCGCCGTCCCGAGCAGCTGCACCTGGTGATGGTGCACCTTGGCGGTGGCTGCTCCGCCTGTGCGGTGCGTGATGGGCGCAGTGTCGACACGACGATGGGCTTTACGCCCTTGGAGGGTCTGGTGATGAGTCACCGCAGCGGCAGCGTCGACCCTGGCGCCCTGACCTGGCTGCAGACACGGAAGAATGTGTCTGCGAACGAGATCGAGGACGCTCTGAACCACAGGTCCGGTCTGCTCGCCCTCTCCGGCACTTCGGACGACACACGCGACCTGGTCCGCAGCCGGGCGGCAGGCGACGAGCGTGCCGCACTCGCTCTTGACGTCTTCACCCATCAGTGCCGTCGCGGCATCGCCGGGATGGCCGCATCCTTGAGCCGTCTGGACGCTCTCGTTTTCACCGGCGAGATCGGCGAGGACCAGCCTGAGGTGCGTGAGGAGGTGTGCGCCGGGCTGTCTGTGTTCGGCCTCACGGGCGGGCTGCGACCGCTGGTCGCCGAACGTCCCGAAATCATCAGCGAGCCCGGCGCGCGAGTTCCCGTCGTGGTCGTTCCCACTGGTGAGGCTCAGCAGATCAACGTGGAGACCCGGGCTCTCTTGGCTCACCGCTGAGGTGAGCCGCCGCCCCGTCGACAAACGGAGTCCATGTACAGGGCCCTGACGCTTGCGAGGGGTTTCCGACGTCTGGATGAAGCCTGGGGATCAGGCATGACGAGAGTGCCGGTTGGAAGTCGTCGGGTTCCGCAGGCGTCGGGGGCAGCGGGCGAACACGCTGCTGCGCAATCACCAGACCGGTGCAGAAGGGAGCGGGGGCCGAGCCTTCATCCGACGGCGGACGCACGCATCACGGCCGAAGGCGCGGACCTCCGGTCTTCAGGGCGGGTGCTGCGCTTGCCCAGCTCCTGCACAAGGCCTCAGCCGGATCCGCCCAGCACGATCTTCCACACTCGGGTCGCCACCTGGAGGTTGAGCCGGTCCTCGACGTTCGCGAGGTCTTTGTCGCTGATCTCGCGGATGCGCTGGAGTCTGTAGCGCAGCGTGCTGCGGTGGATGGCGAGGGATGCGGCCGTCTCGTCGTAGTTGCCGCCGCAGTCGAAGTACTGAGCCAAGGTCTCCGCCATGGCCGAGTTGTTTCGGGCGTCGTAACCGATGAGTTGCCCGAGCCACTCGTGGACGAACGCCTCCAGTTCCCGGAACTCGTTGCCAGGCCCCAGGATGCGATAGAGGCCGAGTTGGTCGAAGAACGTCATGCCGTATGGCTTGCGGGAGTGGCTGCGCACTTCCAGGGCACGCTGCGCCTCCTGATAGCGCTGGGGGATGTCGTCGGGGGAATCGCACCGGGCGCTCACGCCAATGCTCCCGGACGGCGCCCCCGTTTCCAGGGTGAGCGCCTCGTACAGCGCTCGAGCGTGCGGCCTGTCATCAGCGAGCAGGACCACGTGCTCGGCACGTCGGGTCAGCAGCGAGCGCATGCCCACGGCAGACGCCGCCCGGCCCACGGTCTGCGCGAAGGAATCGTCCGCGGTCCGGTCGGACCACTGCACCACGACGATGTAGTGGCTGCGGTGCAGGTCGTGTCCGACGGCCTCGGACCTGGCGTAGGCGCTGGTCTCGTCCGTTCCTGCCAGTAGGTCGTCGGCCAACTCGCGGTGCAGTCTCAGTTCCACTTCGGCCAGGTTGCGCAGGTGCGCCAGCTCCGGGGCGAGCGACGTGGCGGCCTGTTCCAACGCGAGCACGGTGTGCTCGTCTGCCTCGCCCTGGGGATCGACCAGGGCCAGCATGCCCAGGACCTCGCCGTGCGGGCGGACCAGAGCGATCAGCCGGCCCTTGATCCGCGTCGGCCCGGCCTGCCGGGCGGCGGCGTTCAGCAGTGCGTCCTGGCGCACGGGGTCCGGTTCCGGATAGGGGTCGGGCCGGCTGGGGCCTGCCCAGGACCTCAGCCGGCCGAAGCGGTCCTCGACCAGGGCGGGGAGTCCGGTCAGGCCGTGCAGTGCGCGAGTGACGGCCTCCTCGTCACCGCCCGAGGCGGCGACGTCGGCCATGAGTGCGTGTACAGCACGCCGGTACGCCAGCTCAGCCACGACGGCGATCAGCTGCTGCTGGAGGGCTGCGCGTTCCTCCCTGAGCCGGTGCAGCTCCAGCGCCTCCTCGCGGTGGCGGCGGTGTGCGAAGGCGACCGACAGCGCAGCAGCCGTGTGCCGGATGAGTGTGGCGAGCAGGGACCACTCGGCTTCGGTGGGCCGGGAGCGGGACGTCACTACGAGGTAACCGTGCAGTCCCTCAAGTCCGCGCAGCCCAAGGGCTTGGCCCCAAGGCCTGCCGGGGACGGCCACAGGACCGTCCTGCCCCGCCAGGTCCCGCACTCTCCGATCCACGGTCGAGGCGTGATCCTGGCGGTTCCCCGGGCTGGGGGCCAGGTCACCGTCCGCTTCGAGGAGGTAACCGGCCTCGGCGCTGTAAGGCCCGGCGGCGGCTATGTGGTCCATGGCCAGGCGCAGGATCTCGCTTTCGTCCGGGGTGTCGAACAGGGTGCGGGACAGCACCGTCAGTTCGTGGAGGGCACGGTCGGCGGAGCCGTCCCCCGACAAAGTGCCCTCTCTGTCGGAGTAGCGGTTCAGGTTGTGCGGCCGACTCTTGCCCATGGCGCCGCTCCCGGCCTGTCGGAGGGCGAGGCGAGCGGTGTTTCGGCTACAGCTCGCGAGCCACCCCATGCGATATGTCCGTATTTTCACTCTAGTACTCGTAGGGTGACCGGGCTCGTGCATTTCTGCCCGGCCAGGCGCAGGCGCGGAGCCGCTCAGCTCGACATGCTGGGGTGCGTTCGAAAACCCTCCGCGTGTAAACCGGCAGGAGAAGCGGAGCCACAGGAGAAGCGGAGCTAACCGTCCAGGCGGCGCGCTGTACTGGTGCGGTTGCGGGGTTGTGCATGGCACTGCTCGCCGCAGCCGAGCCGGTGCGAAATGCAGCGACGCAGTACCTGGCGCTCTGCAGGGTGCCCGCGGAGGTCCTATCCGTAGCTGAACGAAAGTCAACCGGAGAGTCGGCGCAGGCCGCAGTACCGGGAGGAGTTCCTCATGGCTAGGGCAGTGGGCATCGACCTGGGCACCACTAACTCGGTGATCGCCGTGTGGGAGGGCGGCGAGCCGTCCGTTGTGCCCAACACCGAGGGCAACCGCACGACACCGTCCGTGGTGGCCTTCACCGACACCGGGGAGCGCCTGGTGGGCCAGATGGCCCGGCGCCAGGCGATCCTCAACCCCAAGGGCACCATCTACTCGGCCAAGCGATTCATAGGCCGGCACTTCGACGAGATCTCCGACGAGGCGAAAGCGGTGGCGTACGACGTCGTCGAGGGCGACGGCGGGGCGGCCCGCTTCGAGGTGCGCGACAAGCTGTACGCGCCTGAGGAGATCAGCGCACAGGTGCTGCGCAAACTCGCCGACGACGCCTCCAAACAGATGGGGGAGCGCGTCACGGAGGCTGTCATCACGGTGCCCGCCTACTTCAACGACGCCCAGCGCACCGCCACCAAGGATGCCGGTCGGATCGCGGGTCTGGAGGTGCTGCGGATCATCAACGAGCCGACGGCGGCCGCTCTCGCGTACGGCATGGACAAGAAGCAGCACGAGACCGTCCTCGTCTTCGACCTGGGCGGCGGCACCTTCGACGTGAGCATCCTCGATGTCGGCGACGGCGTGGTGGAGGTGCGCTCCACCGCGGGGGACAGCCACCTGGGCGGCGACGACTTCGACCGGCGTCTGGTGGACCATCTCGCAGACGGCTTCCAGAAGGAGAACGGCATCGACCTGCGGAACGACCCGCAGGCGCTGCAACGACTGTTCGAGGCGGCGGAGAAGGCCAAGACCGAGCTCAGCTCGGTGACGCAGACGCAGGTCAGCCTGCCGTTCATCACCGCCGACGCCTCGGGCCCCAAACACCTCACCGACTCCGTCATGCGGTCCACATTCGAGCAGATCACCGGCGACCTCGTGGAACGGTGCCTGGAGCCGGTCCAGCAGGCAATGGCCGACGCCAAGGTCGGTGAGAGCGACATCGACGAGGTCATCCTCGTAGGCGGCTCCACACGCATACCCGCGGTCCAGGCCCTGGTCCGCCGGTTGACCGGCGGCAAGGACCCCAACATGAGCGTCAACCCCGACGAAGTCGTGGCCCTGGGCGCCGCGATTCAGGCCGGGGTGCTCAAGGGTGAGGTCAAGGACGTCCTGCTGCTTGATGTCACGCCCCTGTCGCTGGGCGTCGAGACGCGCGGCGGAGTGATGACGAAGATCATCGAGCGGAACACCACCATTCCGGTGCGGCGTACCGAGACGTTCTCCACCGCCGAGGACAACCAGCCGGCCGTCGATGTGGTGGTCCTCCAGGGTGAGCGCGAGCGTGCTGCCGACAACCGGGTGCTCGGCCGGTTCCAGCTCACCGATATCCGGCCGGCGCCGCGAGGCGAACCGCAGATCGAGGTCATCTTCGACATCGACGCCAACGGCATCCTCAGTGTCAAGGCGCGCGACGGGGACACCGGCAAGGAACAGGGCATCACCATCAGCGAAATGTCCAACCTGGACCGCGGTGAGGTCGAGCGTATGGTCCAGGAGGCCGAGCGCAACCAGGGCCAGGACCGAGAGCTCCGCGAGGCCGTCGACGCCCGCAACGAGCTCGACGCCATCGCGTACCAGGTCGAGAAGCGCCTCGCCGAACTGGGCGACGCAGCTCCCGCGCACGAGAAGGCACGGGCCGAGATGCTCGTCTCCGATGCCCGGGCGGCGGTCAAGGAAGAGGCAGGCGTGGAGCGCGTGCGGCCACTGGCCTCCGAACTCCAGCAGGTCCTCGCCGGACTCGCTGCCCAGCAGGGTGCCACCGCCACGGGAGGCCCGGGCCAGGACGCCGCCGCCGGTGGTCCCCCCAGTGGTGGCAGCGGTGACGACGATGTCATCGACGCCGAGTTCGACAAGGGTTGAGGCCGCCATGCCCAGCTACCCCCAAGAACCCGACCGGGCCACGTCGGCCGAACCGGCCCTGGAAGGTGCCGCACGCCCTCCGGGCGAAGACTCGCGTCAACCCGGCCCGCCGCCCCGGCCGCAAGCGACCAACGATGAACCGGGGCCCGACGCCGCCCCTGCACCCGCGGTGGACCAGCACACAGCCGCGATGCAGGAACTGGAGGACCGCTGGCGGCGCGCGCTCGCCGACCTCGACAACCTTCGCAAGCGTCACGCGAGGGAACTGGAGCGGGAGCGGACGGTCGAGCGTTCCCGTACGGCCGCCGCCTTCCTGCCCGTCCTGGACAACCTCGAACTCGCCCTGGCCCACGCCGACGTCGACGCCGATTCAGGTGCGGTCGTGGAGGGCATCCGGGCAGTCCGCGACCAGGCGGTGAACGTCCTCGAACTGCTCGGCTACCCGCGGCACGCGGAGACCGGCGTGGCCTTCGACCCGGCCCGGCACGAGGTGGTCAGCGTCGTCGACGACCCCGACGTCGAGCCGGGCACCGTCGTGCAGGTGCTGCGCCCGGGCTACGGCGACGGCGATCGGCAGCTCAGGCCCGCCAGCGTGACCGTCGCGAAGCTGGAGTGATCTGTCATGGCACGGGACTTCTACGAAGTGCTGGGAGTGTCGCGGACCGCGAGCCAGGACGAGATCCAGCAGGCATATCGCAAGCTCGCCCGCAAACACCATCCCGACGTCAACAAGGACCCTGCGGCGGAGGAACGCTTCAAGGACCTCAACGAGGCATACAGCGTCCTGTCCGACCCGAAGACCCGGGCACGCTACGACCGCTTCGGCGAAGACTTCCGCAAGATCCCCGAAGACTTCGACGACCGGGTCGCGGCCGGAGCGGGCGGCGGATTCCGTACCCGGCGGACCGCAGGCGCAGGCGCGGGCGGCCCCCGCGTCCGGTACACCACCGGCTTCGGCGATGACTTCTCAGCCGAGGATGTGAACATCGAGGACCTGCTCGGCTCGCTCTTCGGTGCGGGTGCGGGTGCGGGCTCCGCCGGCGTACCGGGAGCCGACCAGGAGGCCGAACTGCCGCTCACCGTCGAGGAGGCGTACAAGGGCGGCCGCCGTACCGTCACACTGGCCGGGCCCACCGGGCAGCCGCGGCGCTACGAGGTCGACGTCCCGCCGGGCGTCACCGACGGGCAGCGCATCCGGCTGGCGGGAGAGGGCGGGCGGGGCAGTGGTGCCGCACCCGCGGGCGACCTGCACCTGCGGGTGCGGATTCAGCCCCATCCTCAGTTCCGGCTCGACGGCCGCGATGTCCACGTGCAGGTCCCGGTGACCCCGTGGGAGGCGGCCCTAGGCGCGACCGTGCCGGTGCCCACCCCCGGTGGCACAGCCAAGGTCACCGTGCCTGCAGGCTCGTCCAGCGGCCGTCGGCTGCGGCTGCGCGGCGAGGGCATGCCGAACCCGCGCGGTGCGAACGGCGACCTGTACGCCGAACTCCGCGTCATGGTGCCACCCACGCTCGGCGACCGGGAGCGTGAACTGTTCGAGGAGCTCGCCGCGACATCCTCGTTCGACCCCAGGAGGACGCGATGAATGACCGACCCACGGGAGCGGCAGGCATCGGCCGGTCCGGTGCAGGCGACCGCCCGGTTCAGCCGGTCACCTACGTCGCCACCGCTTCGACGGCTGCCCGGTATGCGCTTGTTCCCGCCCCAAGACTTTCCCTGGAGGCCGTGGCCCGTCGATCGGGTCTCCATCCCGATCTGGTCCGCCGGTTCGTCGCCCTCGGGCTGGTCGACGCCGAACGCGATGCCGTCGGCCACCTGGTATTCGACCGCGACGCCCCAGCGGTACTCGCCCGCATCCAGCGGCTGCGCTCCGGACTCTGCCTCAATTACGCATCCATCGGCCTGGTGCTCGACCTGCTCGATCGCATCAGCCTGCTCGAAACCGCCCTGCGTGGCCGCGGCACGAGGAGTGAAACACCCCCATGGACATGAACCGTCTTACACAGAAATCCCAGGAAGCCCTCCAGGAGGCGCAGTCCGCGGCCGGCCGCATGGGGCAGACCGAAGTGGACGGAGAACACCTGCTGCTCGCACTCCTCGATCAGGAGGACGGTCTGATCCCACGGCTGCTGCAGCAGGCCGGAACCGAGCCGAAGGAACTGCGCGCGGCCGTGCGCGAGGAACTCTCCCGCCGCCCGAAGGTCACCGGCCCCGGTGCGACACCCGGCCAGGTCTTCGTCACCCAGCGCCTCGCCGGCCTGCTCGACGCCGCTGAACGGGAGGCCAAACGCCTCAAGGACGAGTACGTGTCCGTGGAGCACCTCCTGCTCGCCCTGGCCGAAGAGGGGTCATCAACAGCCGCCGGACGTCTGCTCAACCAGGCAGGGATCACGAAGGACTCGTTCCTGGGCGCACTCACTCAGGTCCGCGGCAATCAGCGTGTCACCTCCGCCAACCCCGAAGTGGCCTACGAGGCTCTGGAGAAGTACGGCCGCGATCTCGTCGCCGAGGCCAAGGAGGGCAGGCTCGACCCGGTCATCGGCCGGGACGCCGAGATCCGCCGCGTCACCCAGATCCTGAGCCGGAAGTCCAAGAACAACCCGGTCCTCATCGGAGACCCCGGCGTCGGCAAGACCGCCATCATCGAGGGCCTCGCCCAGCGCATCGTCCGCGGCGACGTCCCCGAGGGACTCCGCGACAAGATCGTGTTCGCCCTCGACATGGGATCCCTGGTCGCCGGCGCCAAGTACCGGGGCGAGTTCGAGGAACGCCTCAAGGCCGTGCTCAGCGAGGTCAAGGCGGCACAAGGCGGCATCTTGCTCTTCGTCGACGAACTGCACACCGTTGTCGGTGCGGGCGCCACCGAAGGGGCCATGGACGCGGGGAACATGCTCAAGCCGATGCTCGCCCGCGGCGAACTGCACATGATCGGCGCCACGACCCTCGACGAGTACCGCAAACACATCGAGAAGGACGCAGCCCTCGAACGACGGTTCCAACAGGTCCTGGTCGACGAGCCCAGCCTCGAGGACACCATCTCCATCCTGCGTGGACTGCGTGAGCGCCTGGAAGTCTTCCACGGCGTCAAGATCCAGGACACCGCACTGGTCTCCGCCGCCACCCTCAGCCACCGCTACATCACTGATCGATTCCTGCCCGACAAGGCCATCGACCTGGTCGACGAGGCATGCGCCCGGCTGCGTACAGAGATCGACTCCATGCCTGCCGAACTCGACGAGATCACCCGCCGCGTCACCCGCCTGGAGATCGAGGAAGCCGCCCTCTCCAAGGAGACCGACCCCGCCAGCAAAACCCGCCTGGAGGAGCTGCGCAAGGAACTGGCCGACCTGCGCGGTGAGGCCGACGCCAAACACGCTCAGTGGGAGGCCGAACGGCAGGCGATCCGGCGGGTGCAGGAACTGCGCCAGGAACTGGAACAGGTCCGCCACGAGGCGGAGGAGGCCGAACGCGCCTACGACCTCAACCGTGCCGCCGAACTCCGATACGGCCGCCTCCAGGACCTGGAGCGCCGACTCGCGGCGGAGGAGGAGCAGTTGGCCACCAGGCAGGGACAGAACCGGTTGCTGCGCGAGGTGGTCACCGAAGAGGAGATCGCAGAGATCGTCGCCGCCTGGACCGGCATCCCGGTCGCCCGCCTGCAGGAAGGTGAACGCGACAAGCTGCTGCGCCTCGACGAGATCCTTCGCGAGCGCGTCGTCGGCCAGGACGAGGCCGTCAAGCTCGTCGCCGACGCGATCATCCGCGCCCGCTCCGGCATCCGCGACCCTCGCCGCCCCATCGGTTCCTTCATCTTCCTCGGCCCCACCGGCGTCGGAAAGACCGAGTTGACCAAGACTCTCGCCCGGGCGCTGTTCGACTCCGAGGACAACATGGTCCGCCTCGACATGAGTGAGTACCAGGAGCGGCACACCGTCAGCAGGCTCATGGGCGCACCACCCGGATACGTCGGCTACGAGGAAGGCGGCCAGCTCACCGAGGCCGTGCGCCGCAAGCCGTACTCGGTCGTGCTGTTCGACGAGATCGAGAAGGCGCACAGCGACGTCTTCAACACGCTGCTGCAAATCCTCGATGACGGCCGCATCACCGATGCTCAGGGCCGCACCGTCGACTTCCGCAACACCGTGATCATCATGACGTCCAACATCGGCTCCGAGCACCTCCTCGACGGCGCCACCGCCGAGGGTGAGATCAAGCCTGACGCCCGCGCCCTGGTGATGGGCGAGCTGCGTGGGCACTTCCGTCCGGAGTTCCTCAACCGCGTCGATGACATCGTGCTGTTCAAGCCGCTGGGCGAGCGGCAGATCGAACGCATCGTGGAGCTGCAGTTCGATGAACTGCGGCAGCGGCTGGCGGAACGCCGCATCAACGTAGAACTCACCGATGTGGCCCGAGAGGTGATTTCGCACCAGGGCTACGACCCGGTGTACGGGGCCCGGCCGCTGCGGCGATACATCTCCCACGAGGTCGAGACGCTGGTCGGGCGTGCCCTTCTGCGCGGCGACGTCCAGGACGGCGCGACGGTCCGCGTCGACGCCGAACACGGAGAGCTGGTGGTCACCTACGACCAGCAGGAAGAGGCCCGGGAAGCGAGGGCAGCGTGAACACCACACGTACAACGACGGTGACCTGCCCGCACTGCGGGCGCGACAACCGCATTCCTGTTGCCGCCGAGGGGCGCCCCAAATGCGGCCACTGCAAGCAGCCGCTGCCCTGGGTCGTCGACGCGGGCGACGACGACTTCACCGAAGTCGCCGACAAAGCCGTCCAACCTGTCGTCGTCGACCTCTGGGCCACCTGGTGCGGCCCCTGCCGCATGGTCAGCCCCGCCCTCGAACAGGTCGCCCGCGACCTCGCCGGACGGATCAAGCTCGTCAAAGTCGACATCGACAAGAACCCGGGAGTCAGTCGGCGGTTCGAGGTCCAAGCAGTGCCCACGTTGCTCGTTCAAGACCATGGCGAGACGGTCGCCCGACAGGCCGGTGCGGCACCGGCGCACGTCCTGCGGCAGTGGGTCGAACAGGCCCTGGAAGGCCGGCAGACCACCGCGGGTGCGTGAGCGTCTGTGACCGGACTGGAGACCATCGCGGGGGCCGCGGCCGAACAGCCATCCATGAGAGGAGAACGTCATGGCCACGATTCCAGATCCGCACCTGGCAATGGTGCGGCCCGTCACACCGCGTACCCCGCAGGGCTGCGAGGAGTGCCTCAGGGAGCATTCCCCATGGGTGCACCTGCGGCTCTGCCTCACCTGCGGGCACGTCGGCTGCTGCGACTCCTCACCCCTCAAACACGCCCGACGACACGCGGGCAGCGCCGAGCACCCCGTCGTGCAGTCCTTCCAACCGGGAGAGGACTGGCGCTGGTGCTACGTCCATGAGGCTTTGGTCTGATGAGTGCTGCCCAGCACAAGAATGGTGCGGTCCGCGAGACGCCGGACCGATACGGGGCGTTCCCGCGCCTTGCACCGGAACAGCTTCAGGACCTGACCGCGCACGGTGAGCGCCGCAGGACCACGGAAGGTGAGGTGCTGTACCGGGAGGGCGAGCCGTTCCGGGAGTTCCTCGCCATCCTCAGCGGGGCCGTCGAAATCCTTCAGGACCACGGTGGGCCGGAGGAGCGAACGGTGGCGGTACACGGACCCGGCAGGTTCCTGGGTGAACTGGGGATGCTGGAGGGGCAGGCAGCGTTCGACACCGCCGTGGTGCGTGAGGCAGGCGAGATCCTGGCCGTACCGGTGGAGCGCCTACGCACCTTGATCGGCCGCGACCCTGTACTCGGCGACCTGATCCTCCGCGCTTGTCTGGGCCGACGGTGTCTGCTCATCGGCCTCGGCGCGGGCTTCCGCATCCTGGGATCGTGCTACTCGCGGGACACGCTGCGGCTGCGTGAGTTCGCTGCCCGCAACCGGCTGCCCCACCGCTGGCTGGATCTGGAAAGGGACAAGGAGGCTGAGGCGCTACTGCGTCGGTTCTCCGTCCGCCCCGAGGAAACTCCGGTCGTCCTCTGGCAGGGCGAGCGGGTGCTGCGCAATCCGAGCAACGCCGAACTCGCCAGGCTCATCGGGCTGCCCGCCCCCACGCCGAAGACCGCCCAGTGCGACGTGATGGTGGTCGGCGCGGGCCCCGCGGGACTCGCCGCAGCCGTGTACGGCGCCTCCGACGGCCTCACGACGATCTCTGTCGACGCCGTGGCCACCGGAGGCCAGGCAGGCACCTCGTCCCGCATCGAGAACTACCTCGGCTTCCCGTCGGGCATCTCCGGAGGAGAGCTCATCGAACGCGCGGTGCTCCAGGCCCACAAATTCGGTGCCCGCCTCATGGTGCCGGCTCAGGTCAACAGGCTCATCCCGCAGGACGACGAGTACGTAGTCAGCTTCACAGACGGGTCCCAAGTCCGGGCGGACGCCGTGGTGCTCGCCTCAGGTGTCCGGTACCGCAGGCTCGAGGTGCCCGGCATCGACCGTCTGGAGGGCATCAGCGTCTACTACGCGGCGACCGTGCACGAGGCCAGTCTCTGCGAGGCGGACCCGGTCGCCGTTGTCGGCGGGGGCAACTCCGCCGGACAGGCGGCGCTGTTCCTGGCCCAGCACGCGTCCGGAGTCCACCTCCTCGTCCGGGGCAGCGACCTCAACGCGGACATGTCGCGTTACCTGGTGGACCAGGTGGAACGGCACCCGAAGATCGAGGTGCTGCTCCACACCGAAGTCCGGGGCGCCTCCGGGAAGGAGAAACTGGAGTCGCTGAGCGTCGAGGACAACGCACATGGTGAGCGCCGCACGCTGCGGGCCGCCGCGCTGTTCGTGTTCATCGGGGCTCGCCCGTGCACGGAGTGGTTGAGGGGCGTGCTCGCCCTGGACGAGAAGGGCTTCGTCCTGACCGGGGCGGACGCCCAGGCTGCCGCCGACGCGACCCGGTGGGACTCGCTCGGCCGTGGTCCATTGCTGCTGGAGACCAGCCTTCCCGGGGTCTTCGCATCCGGCGACGTCAGGAGCGGCTCGGTCAAACGAGTTGCCTCGGCCACCGGTGAAGGTGCCATGGCGATCCGCCTCGTGCACGAGCATCGGGAAAATGCCGGCAACCTGGTCCGCACCGCAGGCCCGGAGGGGCCTCGACCGGTGACGGGCCAGTCCGTGGCCCAGCACTGATCTCTCCCGACGGGCCCTCAGACGGCCGGACGCCAACCAGGCTGTCGCATCGAGCGAACGATGCAGCGGTTCATGGCCGATGATCAGCCGGCCGGCGTGGTGTGCCGAGACAAAGGCGAACTGCGAGGCAGCGCGGGTACGGGGCCGAACACCACCGTGGCGAACACGCCACCCGGCACACGGGGACAGCGTGTCATCGCAGCGTCGACTTTGCCTGAAGGCATCCTGTGAGCACTTGCCATCGCGGGAACAGCCGACGAGAAGGGCCAGTCATGCAAGCGTCGTGCCAGAGCGTTACGGTCGTGGCTCTCCTGGCGGATCCGGACGCACCGACCGAGATTGCGAAGCGCATGAGCCGGACCCTTCCTGCTCGGCTCGCCGACAAGTCTCGCCAGGGGCGGAGGTTCGACATCGAAGTGATCAGTGAGCCCTTCACTTCAGGGACAGAGGACCCGCCCACCTTGATGGGCCGGATCATAGACCGTGGCAGTGCGGAGGATTGGGACATCATCGTCGCCCTCACCGACCTCCCGCTGCACTCGCACGGCCGCAAACTCGTCGCCAGCATGAACCACCAACACGGCTTGGCCTTGTTGTCACTGCCTTCACTGGGGGGCTTCCGGCTGCAGACGAGGGCCCGCCGGGCCGTGGTAGAAGCCGTACTTGGCTTGGCGGGCCCGCAGCCCACCGAGCCCGAGGGGCCTCGACAAAGGCAGATTCTTCTGGAATCCGTTGACGGCGGTCTCACGCCCGTTCATCCGAGCCCGATCGGCGATGAGGAGAGCGCTGATCTCCGGTTCGTCATCAGCGGGCCGCGCGGCTATCTACGAGTCCTCTTCGGTATGGTCCGCGCCAACCGGCCGTGGCGGTTGGTGCCGGGCCTTTCGAAAGCCCTGGCGGCCGCACTCGCCACGGGAGTCGTCGCCACTGTGAACTCCACCGTCTGGAGCCTGGCCGACGCTCTGAGCGCGCCGCGCCTCGTCATCGCCACGGTCGGGTCCGTGGCACTCATGATCGGTTGGCTGATCGTAGACGCGCAGCTTTGGCATCACCCGGCACAGGGCTCGCCGGAGGCGAGGCAGAGGGCGAGGCTGTACAACGTCTCGACCGTCCTGACCGTGGGTGTCGGGGTGCTCGCCTGCTATGTGGGCTTGATGGTCATCAACTTTGTGTGGGCGCTGTTCATCCTCAACGACCAGGTGTTCGCTTCCATGACACGAAATCCGTTGAACGCAACGGACTACTGGACGTTGTCGTGGTTCGTGGCTTCGACTGCCACAGTGGGCGGCGCGCTGGGATCAGGCCTGGAGAGCGACGAGGCGATCCGAGCAGCCGCCTACTCCAAGCGCGAACAGGAACGTCGCCACATGCTCCAGGACGAGCACGATGGCTAGCTGTATGAAGATGCACAGGAGCCGATGGCGATGGCGGACGGTGTATCACGCCCGTCTCCTTGGTGGCGGTGGCGGTGGCGGTGGCGTGATGGTGCGGTCGGTGACCGGACCGACGGAGCGCAGATCGACTGTTCAGCAGCCCATCGGCTCCTCGGCACTTGCCGGACCTTCGGCCAGGGGTGTCCGCAGCGGCAACCCCCTGTCCCAGGAACGGCGGCCGTCACTCTGCTTCTGGACCGTGGGGGAGGCCCTCCCGCACGACGGCCGAACCAGAACCAGGCCGACGCGAGCCGGCATAGCCTCCCGGCTGGGCTCACGCCCGTGACGTGGCCGCGGGCCTTCAGGGAAGTCCTTTGGTCCGGGCTCAAAATCGAGGAGACGCGGCTGGAGCCCCTGCTCGCGCTGCGCACGGCCGTCGGTGTGGCAATCGTCATGGGGCCGGCGCTATGGCTCGGCTCCCCGGCGTACGCCGCATCCGCCGCCCTCGGCGCTTTCTCCGCGGGTGGGGCCACCTTCCAGCGCACCTGGCGCCCACGCAAGGTGATCGCGCTCGGCGCCGGCGCGGGGCTGGCGCTCAGTACCCTGGTGGGCTATCTGGCGGCGGGGCAACTCGTGGCATTCCTTCCGCTGCTGGCCCTGTGGACCTTCATCGCGGGGCTGGCGTGGGCCGTCGGATCGACCGCCGGGATCGTCGCAGCGACGACGGTCGGCAGCATGCTGGTGACCATCACCCTGCCCACCAGCGTCGGACGAGCCCTGGAGCACGCCGGGATCATCGCGCTCGGCGGAGTGGTGCAGGCCGTGCTGATCTTGCTGTTCCCGATCCGCCGATGGGGAGCGCATCGTGACGCGCTCGCCGACGCCCTGGCCTCCGTGGCGGACTACGCCCGCCGGCTCCGGCACGACCCGACCGCCCGGTTCGACCCGGAGCCTTTGATGACAGCCCGGGACGCGGCCGCCGTCACGCCATCACAGGCCCGCACCCGCCCCACCGTCCTCCACGGCCCGCGAGGACTTGCCGAGCGCATTCTGCCGACCATCGCCGCGCTCGCCGACCCGGACGTCGGCGCCCCGGCGGAGGGACCTGGGCGGGACCGCGCGCGGGAGCTGCTCGACGCGGCCGCCGACGTGTTGGACGCGGCCGCCCGATCGATCCGGCGCGGCACCCCCGTCGAGGTACCGCCCAAGACCCTGGACCTCCTGCGTGGAGACGAGGAGCACGAGGTGCTCGAGGGACCCGCGAGGCAGGCCGCCGAGAGGCTCGCGGGACTGCTCGGCGAGGCGCTGGAGATCGCTGAGTGCGGCGACGTGCGCAGAAGGACGCCCACGCAACATGGCCCCGCGGGCGCTCAGTTCCTGGTGCGACCGACCCTGTTCCGGCTGATCCCGGTCATCGTGCGGTCGGTCCGTCGTGAGCTCCGCCACGACTCGCCCGTCTTCCGGCATGCCGTTCGGCTGGCGGCGGTGGCCACGCTCGGCTATCTCATCGCCGCCCGGCTACCCCTGGGTCACGGCTACTGGGCGCCC
Organism: Streptomyces sp. NPDC056486; assembly: GCF_042795295.1. NCBI lineage: Bacteria > Bacillati > Actinomycetota > Actinomycetes > Kitasatosporales > Streptomycetaceae > Streptomyces > Streptomyces sp. NPDC056486. The sequence continues at coordinate 1,541 of NZ_JBHTSF010000114.1, read as the reverse complement.
ATCGCCTCGGTGATGGTGATGCGTCCGGACTTCCACCGCACGTACGCGCGTGCGGTCGCCCGTTTCGCCGGGACTCTGGTGGGGGTCGTGCTCGCCACCGGGGTGGTGCGGGCCCTGGGCCCGGACGCCCATGTGTTCGGTGCGCTGGCGGTGGCCTCGGCGGGCCTGTCGTACACCCTGATCCGTACCGGCTACGCCTACTCCCAGTGCTTCACTGCCGCGTACGTCGTCTTCCTGCTCGGCATGGGCGGCCAGACATGGGAACAGACAGTCCCGGAGCGGATGGTACTCACCCTGCTGGGCGGAGCCCTGGCAATGCTGGCCTACGCGGTGTTCCCTGCATGGGAGACGCCCCGGCTGACGGAACGGCTTGCGGACTGGCTCGCCGCCAACGGCCGCTACGCGGCCGCAGTGCTCCGCAACTACGCCGAACCGACCAGGGAACGCCGTGCCGACATGCGCAGTGCCCAACTGGCGAGCAGAAAAGCGCGTGCCGCCTGGCAGGAGGCATACGACCGGGCAAAGCAGGAACCGGTCCGCCCCAGGGGCCTGACTTCGCGTGAGGCGGAGGAGGCACAGGAGGCACTCAAAGGGTTCGACAGGGCAGCAACGCTCATGGCGAACCGGGTCCCGCAGGACGACAACCCTTTCGCTCTCGAGGCAGAGGGGCTCGCCAAGGCCCTGGAAACGGACACGGCGCAGGCGGCAGCCGACCTGCGCGAGCACAGGGATCCGGACTGGGGACGCGTGGAGAAAGCTCTCCAGGCATGGGAGGGCGCCGGTGCCCGGAGCCCAGCGCTACGGCGTGAGGCGGACCTGCAGAAGCGCGCCCTGGAGGACCTTGCGACAGCCGTAAGCCGCACCCCCCTGGAGCGCGACGTCGGCTCCGTGCGCGAGGAGCAGCGGGTGCGGGAGGCCGTGGAGGCTGAAGGCGGTGGCTCAGGACCCGCGCACCGGGGCGGGTGACGTTCCGACGACGGCAAGCGTCGCGTCCTCCTGGAGAGGCAACAGTTCGGTGCTTCGGGCTGCGGGGCGCGGGCCTAGCCGTGGGCGCGCATGGTTTCGGTCTCCCAGTCCGCGAACAGCTTGGGCAGAATCTTCGGTTCGTGGTCGGCGTCGCGGTGCCACTGGATGAAGGCGCGGGCGGCGGGGCGGTGGGCGTCGTAGGCCGGGCACAGTTCCATCCAGACGCCGGTCATCAGCGGGCCGTGCCAGTGCAGCAGGAGTTCACCGCCGCAGCGGGAACCGGACCGGGCCGTCTCCTCCTGGCTGTCCTGCTCGGCGGGGTGCAGCCGGGCGAGTTCTGTGTCGCTGACGTGGTCGAGGCTGCCGTCGAGGTTGCCGATACGGCAGAAGGAGCCGTCGGGGCGTACTACGTAGCGTCAGGTGAACGACATACAAGTCCCCTTTCGGGCTGAAATGTGACGCGGATGGTCACGATCCGCCTGGTTCTGGATCAGCGCCCGGTCCTCGAATCGGCTTGAGTAGCAGTTGGCCCGCGCCGCCGTCCGCCCGGACATCCGGCGCTCCCGGCCCGGCAC